>CAKRPM010000105.1 GCA_934378025.1 uncultured Eubacteriales bacterium
TTCTTCGGTTTTCAGAATTGGTTGATATTGCAAAGTCATTGGGAGATGATTTTGTAAATTTTGTAACGATGAGAGCGCTTAGCAGCACCGCGTTTTGCAGCGATCGGCGCCCGAAACGCCGCCGAATCGCGTCCACGGCGCGATCCACTTTTTTCATTTTTTCCGTTTCCCGCTCATCGGTAAAAAGGTTCATTTGCTGCGGCATAGCGGCCGCCGTCAACGAAATGGCGCGTACGCTGATCGCCCGCACCGGTTGCGTCCACGCATAGCGGCGGCAGAACAGCCGATACGCCGCACGAGCAATGGCCATCGTGCCTTGCTGCGGAGAAGGCAACCGTTCCTGACAGGTCATATTCCGCAGCGTTCTATCGCGGATATCAATTTGGACGCCGCCGGCCAGCAGACCGTTTTTGCGCAATTTTTCACCGACCGACTGCGTCAGCTCCAAAATCACCGTCCAAACCTCCCGATTATTCTCCAAGTCCGCAGTGGTGGTAATGCCGTGCGAGATGCTTTGAATGGGCAAATGCTCCTCATAAAGCAGCACCCGACTGTTATCCAGTCCGTTGGCATACCGCCAAAGCGTAACGCCGATCACGCCCAGCTTATACTGCAAATATTTCAGCGGCGTTTCGGCCAGTTGGCCGATCGTGTGAATCCCCATCCCTTCAAGCTGTTTCTCCACCGATTTCCCCACGCCGAGCAACGCGCTCGCCGGCAAAGGAAAAAGCTGCTCTTTAAAATGCTCGCGCGTGATCACGCTCATTCCGTCCGGCTTATTTAAATCACTGCCGAGTTTTGCAAAAATTTTGTTAAACGCCACCCCGACGGAAACGGTCAGTCCCAATTCCCTACGGATCAAACGGCGAATCATCTGCGCCATATTTTCGCCGCTTCCGAACATTTTTACCGAGCCGCTGACGTCCAGCCAACATTCATCCAAACCGAACGGCTCCACCTGATCGGTAAACCGATAATAAATTTCCTTGGCAAGCCTTGAATATTTTACATACTCATCAAAATGCGGTTGCACCACCACCAACTTCGGACAGCTCAGGCGCGCCTTCCAAATCGGATCGCCCGTGCGCACGCCGCATTGCTTCGCCCGTTGATTTTTTGCCAGTACGATGCCGTGACGCTCCGCGCTGTTCCCGCACACGGCGACGTATTTCGTCCGCAGCTTGGGATTCAGCTTACACTCCACCGAAGCATAAAAATTATCCATATCACAGTGCAAAATCACACGTTCCAACGCTGCCCGCCCCCTTGACAAAAAAACAATGAAATGCTATCATTATTATGCAACAAATTACATATCCTGAAGGTATTATACACGAAAGTTGTTGCGTTGTAAAGACTTTTTTGCGAAAATCATTGCATATTTTTGGGAGGCTTTTATGAAATTCGGAGAAACGCTGCGCTCACTGCGCAAACAAAACGGCATGACGCAAACGGAACTGGCCGACCGTTTGGGCATATCCCTGCGCACGGTGCAAAATTACGAGGCGTGCAAAATGTACCCGAAACAGTCGGAGCTGTATGCCAAAATCGCTGCGCTGTTTCATGTCAGCGTGGACGCCTTGTTGTGCGACGAACAGACCGAATTGCCGACGGATCTTGACGCATTGGTGGCAAAGGTGGGCAGTCTGTTTTCGGGGGGAAAGCTCAGCGAAGAGGATAAAGATAAAGTGCTTTACACCATTACCGAGCTGTACTGGAAGGCCAAGGCCGAGTCAAAGCAGGTGTAATATGCAGCGCTCATATATCACACAGCAAGCGGAAAATCTCATTCGTCAGTGCGCAACGCGCGATCCGTTTGAAATTGCCAAAGCTCTGGGGCTGCGTATTCAATTTGCCGATATCGGAACATTGAAAGGATTTTATACCATTCTTGAGGGGCAGCACTTTGTTGTGATCAATAACCAATTGGATGCGCGGCAAGCTGCGGGTGTATTGGCGCATGAAATCGGGCATGACCGTCTGCACCGTTGCTTTGCGGGAAAAGACTCTATGCAAAACACCATGTTTTACGACATGGCGCAGCAGCCCGAGCGGGAAGCCGATCTTTTTGCCGCAGCGCTGTTGTTGGATAAAAACGTTGTGGAGCCTATGGCCGAGTCGGGGCAAACCGCCACTCAAATTGCCGCCGCGCTCGGCGTTCCGACAAAATATGTCAAACTGTATTTTGAAAACCGGTGAAGAACATGGAATTTTTTTGGATTTATCTTTGTGTTATCAATATTTTGGGATTTATAATCTGGTGTCTGGACAAATATTACGCCAAAAAAGGGCATCGGCGCATTTCGGAGAAAACGCTGGCGCTTTTCGCACTGATCGGCGGAAGCTTCGGCTGCTTATGCGCCATGGAGCTGATCCGTCACAAGACCCGACATTGGTACTTTAAAATCGGATTGCCGCTGCTGACCGCCGCACAGGCAGCCCTGATTTTATGGTGGATCAAGCCGTAGAAAATAAAACAAAAGCCCCTCCTGCCAAAGCCGCAATTTACCGCGGCTTTGGCGGGAGGGGTTTCTTGATGCTGAATTTATAGAATGATCTGTGCCGTTTTCGGCGGACATTTTGCTTATCTTATCGGACATAACCGGCCGAAAGCTGTGCCACCGCTTGTTCAACATCACTTTCAAAAATCGGCGTGCCCTTTTGATTATGCTTTACCTCCTCCGAAACGGAAAGTCCCGTAAACAAAATCGGCACCCCCACGCTCTTGGCCTGATCATTCAGCGCCGTCAAGCTTTCCGTCAAGTAGGTTCGATCAAACTCATTGTGTCCGGAGCAGCTTCGGATTTCCATATACGCCTTGGCTTTAAAGCCACTGTTCATTCCCCGTTGTTTCATGGTAACGGTTAATTGATAATACTTTCCGTCTTCCAGCGGAATGTTCAAATCTTTCACATAGAAGTTCGTTGAGGTACTGATGCTTTCCAGATAGGCCGATCCGTCTTCATAGGCCAGCCCGTCCCCCACATCGCCGTCGGCATTGTAATAATAAAACGCGACACCTGCCGTCGAATCCAATCGGTAAACCGTTTGCAGCTTTTTCCCCTGTGCGTCACACTCAACCAGCTCCAACGCGCCGACGCGCAGTTCTCCGCCGCCGTCCGAATTCTTGGGCTCCACATAAGCGCCGATATTACAATAAAGGCGTTCGCCCTCGGCATGGAAAATTTCCGTCGTCACGCTTTGATAATCCGTGGTGGCAAAGCTGATGCTTTCGCTCTCCACTTCATTTTCCGGCTGTTCTCCCGAAAGATTATACCAAAATCGATTGGGATAAATCAAATTTGCGGGAACGGTTTCCTCCTCGGTTACCAAATGCGTCTGTCGGGTATAAAATTCAAAGTTTTCCACATCCGCCGCATACATAAAATTCCGATCGCGAATATACGGAAAACCACCGTATTCATCCTCTGATAAAACCGGAGTCAGCTTATCCACGATTAACAGATGCTCCGCATCCTTTTTACGAATTGCATCCGCAACCGCCTGCCAGAATTTTTCAAGCTCCGATACCGCTTGGGCGGTCGGCCGCGGCACACTGCCCAGCTCATACGCCCCCAGATATTTTTCTTGTGCATATTTTTCGGCGATGTTTGCCCATAGGTCGCCGACCCGCGTCTGAAAATCGGAATCCTCGTACCAGGCGCTGTACGCCTCGGGATACTCGCTGATATTTACAATCAAAAATTTATTCTTTTCGGCGCAAAGAGTCAAAATCTTTTGAATCAATGACTGCGCCGAATCGGAAAGGCCGCCTTCGTCCAAAGAAATCGCCGCGCCCGCCAAGCAAAGCCGTATGCTGTTGACGCCCTCTTTTTGCAAAATTTCATCGGCCGATTTCAAAGCGGCGGACAAATCATTCTCAAAAAGAACGTCCTGTGCCGTAAAGCGAAAATCCTGTTCACCGTTTACAACCGTCTGCCCTTTTGTGTATAAAAAAGCGCTTTCTTTCAAACCGCGCAGCGCCTTGCGGTTGCTGCATCCTGTGAGCAGCAAGACGAGCAGTACCGTTTGCGCAACCCATCTGATTTTTTTCATACCCGTTCCTTTCATTGAAAAATGGCCTCGGCAGGTGCCAAAGCCATTTTTTATTTTTTGCTGTTATCCGAGCTTTTGATTGCTTTCATACACCCGCTCGCTTTCCAATCCATAGCCGTACCCGCGGGCAATTTTGGCAATATACTCATCATTGATGCCGTTTTCCAGCAAATCACTTAACTCTTCGTTTTTTTGCTTTTGCACCGTGATCTTTTCATTCAAGTCATTCAGCTGCTGCTTTTTCTCATTGATCTGCATTTGAATCTTGAAAAAGCTGACCAAAACATAGATCAAAAATAAAAGCAATGCCGCTTTAATGAAAATATTGCGAAATATCGATTTTTTCGGTTTCTGCTTTGCCATGCTCAAACCGATCCCCTTTATCTTTTTTTCGACGAGGGTGCAAAGATATTTTACTTAACACCGCCGATATTTTTATTATAATATATCTTTTTAAAAAAATAAAGGGTTTTTTCAGAATATTTACAAATAAATATTGCAAAAGCCGCTTCAACTGCCGCCCTAAAAAGTCAAAGGGCCACAAAATCAGCAGAAAAACCTTTTTGCAGCACCCAAAGACAACTTCCGTAATTTTCAAAAAAGGTACAAAAAGCCATTTCCCGACGGTTTTGCAGTATAGCACCAGACCGCCTGCCTGCGCGGCCAGAACAAAAAGCCGCACCTGGCCGTCGGCGCGGATTCTGAGCAGCCAAAACAGCGCGCCGAAATAAAAGAAAATAAAGATAAAATCCTCAAAAAAACGGAGCACCGCACCGCCGCCCAAACGATTGATGATCTTAAAAAGGCAAAGCAGCGCGCCGCTCACAGCGCCCAGCGCCAGCGCCTGTGCCAGCAAATAAAGCTGAGCGCCGATATCAATCGGTTGCATTATTTAAACAACTTGCCCCAGAACGATCCGTTCTCCGGCTGCGCTTCAATATACTCAATCGCTTCAATATGCCCGTCAATATTCACGTCGCCGCTTTCCACATTTAATGACTGAATGTGCAAAGAAGTCCCCTTGACCACCAAAACGCCCAGCCCCGTCACCAGCACCACGCGATGTTCGTCAAAACTGTCCACCTCCGCCGTGCCGCTGATCACTGCCTTTTCCCGATTTTTTAAAATTACCTGATGCTGACTCTTAATCTCGTCCATTTTCCGTCTGCCTCCTTGTCTTTTTGGTAAAGTATATGCG
>CAKRPM010000106.1 GCA_934378025.1 uncultured Eubacteriales bacterium
TTCCAGTACCTCGCCCACCATTTGCGGATCCAAGGCGCTGGTCGGCTCGTCGAACAGCAGCACCTCCGGTTCCATGGCCAGCGCACGAGCAATGGCCACCCGTTGTTTTTGTCCGCCGGAAAGCTGCGCAGGCTTGGCATTTATATAGGGTTCCATGCCAACCTTTTTTAAGTATTTCAGTGCCGTCTCCTCGGCGTCCTTGCGGTTGCGCTTTAATACGGACATTTGACCGGCGATACAGTTATTCAGAGCCGTCATATTGTTAAACAAATTAAAGCTTTGAAACACCATACCGACCTTTGCACGATATCTGGATAAACTGAAATCGTCATCCGTTATATCTTTCCCATGAAACAGTACCTGCCCGGCACTGGGCGTTTCCAACAAGTTAATGCAACGCAGCATCGTGCTTTTGCCGGAGCCGGAAGCACCGATAATACTCAGCACTTCGCCCTTCTCCACACTTAAATTGATATCCCGTAAAACGGCGTGGTCGCCGAATTGTTTTTGCAAATGAACCAATTCAATTACTTTATCCGACATGACCTACGCCTCCTTTGCAACATGAATTTCGGCATGACTGTCGCTTTGCGAACCGCAGATGGTATAACTGTCCTTGCCATCCAGTTTTTTCTCGACCAAGCGCAGCAATCTTGTAATCGTAAAGGTTAAAATAAAGTATAAAACGCAAATTACAAGATAAGTCTGGAACGTCTGAAAATTCTGCCGTTTAATAATCCCGGCAAAATAATACAGTTCCGTCACACCGATAACATTCAAAACCGAAGTATCCTTGATGTTAATAACAAACTCGTTGCTGACCGACGGCAAAATGTTGCGCATCACCTGCGGGATAATTACTTTCAGCATGGTTTGCGAGTGCGTCATGCCGATCGACATTGCCCCCTCAAACTGACCGCGATCAATGGAAATAATGCCGCCGCGCACGATTTCCGCCATGTACGCGCCCGTATTAATGGACACAATCAAAATACCGGACGGAATCAGCGGCAATGTTTCACCGCCGGTTGCGAAAGCATAGCCCCAATAAATTACCATGGACTGCACAATCATCGGCGTACCGCGAAAAATTTCAACATACACAGCGATCACCGCATTTAAAAACTTATGCAGCACTCTTAAAACAATATTTTTAGAATAGCTTGCCGTTCGCACCACACCGGTGAGTAAACCGATGATCAAGCCGGCAACCGTACCGGTCAATGCAATCAGCATGGTATTGCCGACGCCCGATAAAAGTTGCGGATAATATTTTACAAATATATTGATAACGTCATTAAAAAAGCTCATAGTGACACCGTTATTTTCTGATGATAACTACCAAATTGGACTCATAATACGTGTTTGTAAAGTCAATCTCCTTTGCACGTTCCGCCGTGGGGCTCATACCTGCCACAACAGCGTCAATCGTACCGGATTGAACAGCGGGAATCAGCGACTCCCAATCCATTGCGTAAATTTCAAGCTTCATGCCCAGTCGGTTGGCAACATACTGTGCCACCTGCACGTCATAGCCGTTGGCATAAAGTCCGTCTTTTCCCTCGCCACTGATCGGTACATCGCCGAGCTTATTGCCCTCGGTATCCGTCCAGTTGTACGGCTCATAGGCACATTCCATACCGACCTTCAATGTGCCGTTGGTGGTAGCGGGTGCTTCACAGCTGACGGCAAATTTGTCAACCGTTCCGCCGGAGGCCAAGGTCACGATCTGCTCCATCAGTTCTTTTTTCTGTTGCTCGGTAATCTCTGCCAATACCGTATTGATTTGATCGCGCAGCGCCGATCCCTTTTTCAAACCGATGGCAATGCCGACATCGGCGGCCGTGGCGGTAAAGCCCGTGTCATTGTTTTGCAGCGGGATATAGCTGAGGGTATCGTCCGATTTGCAAACCGAATAGGCAGTCGGCTCCTCCGCCACATAACCGTCGATCGCACCGCTTTTCAGCGCCGTCAGCAAATCCGAAAACTCCGGATAGGTAGAAGACTTTACATCCTCAATTTGCGTAACCGCCTCGGCATGGAAGGTGCCGGCCTGGGCGGCAATTTTCGCACCCTTTAAATCTGCCAGACTTTTGGCGTCTTTTACATTCACACTGCTCCCGCCGCTGCAGCCTGCGCAAAGCATCAGGCAAAGCGCCACAGTCAATACCACTGCAAAAATTCTTCTTGTTCGTCTCATTTTACGTACACTCCTTTTATAAAAAAATACAAGCCTGCGACCTGAAGCGGTATCGCAGGCTTGTAATAAAAATTCCAAGTTGCCTTTGATAGCTCTCCACAACAAACGTGTGACAGTCCTATGCCTATTCGACACAGTCCCAGCAAACATTACAGCGGCAACCGTAATCCAGCTTCGGCGGAAAAGCCTTTCCCTCACAGCCGCTTGCCGGCGTGTACCGTGGGGTACTGATCAGATCCGCAACCTCTATCAGGTGCTGTCTATGCGCATATTATACGCCCGGTTTTTTTATTTGTCAACACCTTTTTTAAATTTTTTATCCGAGTTTTTTTACTTGCTTAAAACCGTACCGTCTGCAAGGGTAATGGTATGGCCGTTAAAGTTAATGGTTCCGTTATTGGTTAATTTACTGATGACGCAGTCTCCGCTTAAATTCCATACACTGCCCTTTTCCACGGTGATCACCGCATTATCGGATACCGCCGTGCCGCCTGCCGCATTGTCCTTAACGGTAATAGTTCCCGTAAAAGTACTGTTGCTTTTCAGGGTCATGGAAAGGGTGGAAATTCTATCTACTATAATATTTCCGCCAAAAGATTGATTTTCCGCCGTAAAGGTCACCTGAGCGCCGTTTTTTCCGGCGGTGCCCCAGCCATGCGAGGCCGAATTACCGCAAATCGTCATAAAATTGGCGTCGGTATCTTTCTGATTTATGGTAACACCGGATAAGGAAATTTTGCAAGCGGTATTGGTTACATAAAACATATCGCCGTTTTGCCCGGTCAGCGACCCGCCCGTCATGGAAAAGGAGGAGGTGCCGACCGCGGCGTCGCCGGACATAGACTGATAAATCATGACATTATGCACGTTTTCATCCGAGCTTGAGCCTTTGGTGTCGCTCATATTCCCGCTTACGGTACAGTTTTTCAATGTGATGGAATTTTGTCCCTCAATCACCAACGCCTCGGAATTTTCGGCAGTCAGCGTTGCGTCCTGTACACTGATGGCTGCCGTAGAATAGATCGCGGGGGAATTATATCCGCGGCTGACATAACTGCCGCCTTTCACCGTAACCGTTCCGCCGCCGCGATCGGAGCGAATGGCCGCCGAAGAATTTCCCGCCGTGCTGACCGTCAAATTTTCCGCATTCATGGTACCGCCGCCGGTGGTTTGAATTCCGCCGGAATTATCTTTTGTGGTTGTAATTTTACTGTCCGAAATTGTAACGGTGGTACCGCTGCCGTAGCTGAAAACACCGTTTCCGTTTTGGGCAGAGGAGGTGACAGTGGCGTTTTTAATGGTTGCCGTGGCGCCGTTGGTGACCAACAAAGCTGCATTGGCACCGTAAAAATCTCCGTTTTCCGTGTTAGAGCTGGCGCCGCTGCTTTTATTTACGGTAATACCGTCCAACGTCACCGTCGCGCCGTCCACACGCAGTGCATTTTCATCATCGCCGGTCGACTCGTAGGTTTTGTCGGTTATGCTTGCCGCTTCCTTCAAAGTGGTTGCCGCGCTGCCCTGATCCACCGTTGCGTCCGACGGTTGCTTTCCGCCGGCGGAAACGCTGACCACCTCAACGCTTTCGATCGTGCCTTTGTCATTGAAAACAATTTTTAAAATATCGTTTTCAGCCAGTGCGGAAATTTCGATTTCCTTCTCATCTTTGGTAATTACCGCGCCGCTGAGATCAAACTGCGCCGTATCCGTCGTTGCGGTAAAGCCGTCGCTTTGGCCGCCGCCCGGGCCGCCTTGACCGCCGGAAGGCATTTCGGGCGGTGTTTTTTGATCGTCGGAATTATTGTCCCCCGACGGTTTTTCCGGCGGTGTTTTTTGATCACCTGAATTGCTGTTTCCGGACGGTTTTTCCGGCGGCGTTTTCTGATCGCCCGAATTATTGTTTCCCGACGGAGCGTTTTGATTGTCAGACGCACCGCTGCCATTGTCCGAGGCGGCATTATTCTGCGTTGTGCTTAAATTAACGGCCGTCGCGGCACTTGAAGTACCGCTTTGTTTTGTCTGGTCGTCTTGCGGTGCCGTACCGCTTTGCTTGGTCTGATCATCCTGCGGCGCTGAGCTGTTTTTTGATTCGGAGGAATCGTCTGCCTTGGCCGCAGCCTGTTCTTCTCCCTCGGACTGACTTAAAGAGCCGAGCTGCAAAGTCACTTTGCTGCCGTCGATTTTCGTGATCTGCCCGACAACGGTCTGCCCCGCATAATTCTTTTTGTTACAGGCCGTCATGGTGAAAATCATAGAAAGAATACAAAAAATTGATACTGCTTTTTTCATAAAAACCCCTCGCTTTCTTCTTTTGATAAATTAAGTATACCCGATGTTCCTAAAGAGCACCTAAAGATTACGAATTTTTTTCATCGGGCGCCGTACCGAACGGCTGCCCGCCGGAGGGACGATTGTCTCTGTCTCCGGACGGTCCGCCGGAAGGCGGCCCGTTTCCGTCATCACGCGACATCCCTGCGTTTCCTCCGAAAATTAAACTACCGAGCGTTACGGTTTTGCGGGCGCTGCCGGCTGAAATACCATAGCTTTTTCCGACTGTGATTTCGGGACAGCTGACCACAACGCTTTGATACTTTTTGCTTGGTATAAAGGAAATCAGCTTTTCACCTTTTTCGTCAGTAACCACGATTTCCTCTGTATGACTCTGATTAAAATTCACCAAAATACTGCCCTGGGTGGAACCCTCGGCAAAATTTTGCGCCATGCCGGTCGATCCCGCCGCCACGACAATGCCGCCGGTAATCTTCGCCGTACCGTCATAATCCAGCGCGCCGTTGCCGTTATCGGTCGGCCCGCTGACATAGATTTCTCCGCCCGAAACATACAAATCTCCGTTGGAATCAATGCCGTCTCCGTTTGCGTCAATGTTGATGACGCCGCCGGAAATTGATATACGGTAGTTACCGTTACTTTCAAAAGCATCCGCTTTCTCCTGCCGTTTTTCCGCAGTACCGCTGCCGTCCTTACCGCCGGCGGCATTCAGTCCGTCATCGTCGGCTTTGATGGTGATATTTCCGCCGGATATCTC
>CAKRPM010000107.1 GCA_934378025.1 uncultured Eubacteriales bacterium
GAGAAATACCCAAGAGGCCGAAGGGGCTCCCCTGCTAAGGGAGTAGGACGGGCAACCGTCGCGAGGGTTCAAATCCCTCTTTCTCCGCCACATTGCCGCAAGCAGATCCGCTTGCGGCAATTTTATTTTGAGGGATTTGAACCCTAAGAGGGCTGCGAGCGTTTTTAGCGATGCAGGTGCGATGACGGGTACCGAAACAAAGTTTCGGTCGTCGAGCAGTGCGGATGCACAGCATCCGCTATCCCTCTTTCTCCGCCACGTCGGAGCAAAGTTCGCTTTGCTCCGACTTATTTTTTTGTCCGTGACAAAAAATAAGTCATCCGCCCGCTTCCTTGCTCCTCCTCTTTCGCAAAAAGTCACGCTCGGCTCCCCTGTTCGGTTGTAAACGCCCTCACGACGGCTCGCTGTCGCTACCAACTTTTTGCGAGTTCGAGAGCGTTTGACGCCCGCCGCCGAAATGCCCAAAATATTTTTTTGTGTAACGTCCGACACTTTTGCAAGCAGATCCGCTTGCGGCAATTTTATTTTGAGGGATTTGAACCCTAAGAGGGCTGCGAGCGTTAAAAAAACGATGGATTATCGTTTTTAGCGATGCAGGTGTGGCGATTCTATCAAAGTAACGGTGGACTTTTTCTATTCGGATATGTTATACTGAGGTTTACAAATCGGGACTTTCGGAAAGGAGAAACCACTATGAAACTTGGGCAAAAAATTATTCTGCTCGGATGTCCGGGCAGCGGTAAAAGTACCTTTTCCAAAAAGCTTCGGGACGCTACGGGGCTGCCTTTATTTCATCTGGATAATATTTGGTGGAAGCCGGACAAGTCGCATATTTCAAGAGCGGAATTTGATCAAAAGCTGGAGGAAATACTTTCGGGGGATCGATGGATTATTGACGGGGATTACAGCAGAACCGTAGAGATACGGTTTAAATCATGTGATACGGTCATCTTCCTTGACTATTGCTTTGAAGAGTGCATGAACGGCATCAAAGAACGCGTCGGGAAAAAACGCACGGATATGCCATGGACGGCACAGACGCTTGATCCCGAATTGGTAAAGCAGGTTGAAAATTATGAGCGGGACAATCGTCCGGTGATTCTGTCTCTCTTTGAAAAGTATCCCGATGTAAACCGGCTTATTTTCAAATCACGTCTTGAAGCAGCCGAGTGGATGCGCAGGCTGTGTTTAAATTCCGATTTACCGGACTGCAAGTAAATCATACCGTCGGGGATTTTTCCCCGACGGTATTTTGATACCCGAAAAAGATGACTTTCCGCATCGAGAGCGGAGGGAACACAAATGTTGCAAAATGCCGCGGCAGGGAGATTGGTTTCTCTCGGCCGCTTTTTTTGCAAAAACGGTTGACAATTTTTATACTTCGTGATACGATGTATACCGTAAAAGGAGGTATCACATGGACGGTCAGTTGAAACGGGGTCTTTTGGATGTCTGCGTTTTGGCAGCGATAAAGAGCGAGGATTCCTACGGCTATAAGATCATAAAAGACTTAAAGCCGTATCTTTCGCTTTCCGAATCAACCCTATATACCATTTTAAAGCGCTTGGAGGGTGCGAACATGTTGACGGTGCGCACCGCCCAGCACGACGGCAGACTTCGCAAGTACTACCGCATTACCGAAACGGGAATAAAGCGTATTGAGGAATTTAAGGTCGAATGGAAAGAGATTTTGGCCATTTATCAATTCGTAACAAAGGAGGACAACGGCAATGAATAAACAGGATTTTCTTTTTCATCTGCGCAACGGGCTGGCCGGATTGCCGCAGGACGATATTGAAGATCGCCTGACATTTTACAGCGAAATGATTGAAGATCAAATGGAAGAGGGACTCTCGGAGGAGGCGGCGATTGCGGCGATCGACCCGGTAGAAGAAATTGTTGCACAAACCGTCGCAGATATTCCGCTGGCAAAAATTGCAAAAGAAAGAATAAAACCCAAACGGCATTTAAAAGCGTGGGAGATTGTGCTTTTGGTGCTCGGCGCTCCGATATGGCTTTCGCTGGGAATGGCCGCTGCCGCCGTAATTTTTGCGCTTTATGTCGCGCTGTGGGCGATCATCGCCGCCCTATGGGCTGTCTTTGGTGCCTTTTCCGTTTGTGCCGTCGGCAGCGTGCCGACGTGTGTGCTTTTTGCCGTGCGCGGCAGCGGCACGGCGGGGCTTGCCCTCCTCAGCGCGGGAATGGTTTGCGCCGGACTTTCCATTTTGATGTTTTTTGGCTGCAAGCAGGCATCATGGGGCATCTTGACGCTCACGAAAAAAATCACAATACGGATGAAAAACTGCTTTATCAGAAAGGAGGCGGCAGAATGAAAAGATCCACAAAAATATGGCTGATCACGGCAGCTTGTCTGGTGCTGCTGGGCGTTATTCTGTTTATCGGCGTTATAGCAACGCTGAACTGGGATTTTTTGAAGCTTTCCACGATTAAATACAAAACCAATACGCATGAGATTACCGAGCCGTTTGACCATCTGTCCCTCACGACCGATACCGCGGATATTGTGTTTGCCTTGGCGGAAGACGGAAAATGCAGCGTAATATGTCGGGAGGAGGAAACGGCAAAGCATGCGGTCACCGTCGAAAACGGCACGCTGATCATCAAAATCGACCGACAAAAATCATGGTATGAGAATATCGGCATTTCTTTCGATTCGCCGACGATCACGCTCTACCTTCCGAAAACGGAATATGACGCGCTGTCCATCACCGAAAGAACAGGCCGAATCGTAATTCCCAACCGTTTTTCTTTTGAGGATGTCGATATTTCTTTAAGCACGGGGGACGTCGGCTTTTGCGCATCCGCCGCTCAATCGGTCAAAGTCAAAGCAAGCACGGGCAATATCCGAGTTGAAAATGTTTCGGTCGGCGCGCTGGATCTTTCCGTTACCACGGGCAAAGTGACAGCCTCGGGCGTGACCTGCCGGGGCGATATCACGGTAGGCATATCAACCGGTAAAGCAACACTTAGCAATATTTCGTGCAAAAACGTTCTTTCAACCGGACGCACGGGAAATATCACCTTAAATCATGTGATTGCCGCCGAAAAGATTTCCGTTGAACGAAGCACGGGAGAGGTGAAATTCAGCGGGTGCGACGCCGCCGAACTGTCTGTAAAAACCACTACGGGCAATGTGAGCGGCAGCCTGCTTACGGACAAAGTATTTCTGACCGATACCGACACCGGCAGCGTGGAAGTTCCCAAAACGGCAGTCGGCGGCAAATGTGAAATAAAGACCCGTACCGGCGATATTAAAATGGAAATCAAATGACTTTGTGCAGGAATTATACAGAAAATACGATTGATTTATCCGCAAGCGTATGTTAAAATTTACATATTGTCTATACTATTTTTATAAGTGTAAAAAGGAAATCATCCCATGAAGAAAAATTCTGTACGAAAACTGGTTTTAGCCTCTATGTTTCTGGCCATCGGCTTTGTTTTGCCGATGATCACCGGCCAAATCAAACAAATCGGGCAAATGCTTTTGCCCATGCATCTGCCCGTTATGCTCTGCGGCCTGATTTGCGGGCCGAGCTACGGCGCGGCGGTCGGGCTGTTGCTGCCGTTTGCCCGTTCCGTCGTGTTCGGCATGCCGCCGCTTTATCCCAATGCGGTATGGATGTCGCTGGAGCTTGCGACATACGGTTTGATCATCGGACTTATTTATAAGCTTTTAAAAAAGCAAAATACGCTTTGCGTTACCGTCAGTTTATTGGCGGCCATGCTTTCCGGCAGAATCGTTTGGGGCATTGCAAAGGCAATTTTGCTGGGGCTCGGCGGTAAAAAATTCGGTTTTTCCATGTTTATCGCCGGCGGCTTTACGGAAGCAATCCCCGGGATCATCCTTCAGCTGATTTTAATTCCCGCAATCATGATGCTTGTAAACAGAAAGGGGCAAACACAATGAAAAAAATCGCTTTTCCTTACGGTCATGGGCAACTTGAATATGAATTTAACGAGGACGAGCTGGTCGGCGTGCTGACCTCTTCCATCGATCAGTATGTCCCCCGCGCGTCCGGAGAAGAACTTGTCCGACAGGCGCTGCAAAACCCCATCGGTTGCCAGCGCCTGTCGGTGCTGGCCAAGGGCAAGAAAAATGTTGTGATTATCGCCAGCGATCATACCCGACCCGTGCCGAGCAAAATCATCATTCCCGAAATGCTCAAGGAAATTCGCCTGGGCAATCCTGAGGCGGATATTACCATCTTGATTGCAACCGGCTGCCACAGGGGAACCACCAAGCAAGAACTGGTTGCGAAATTCGGCGAAGACATCGTCGAACACGAGAAGATTTATATTCACGATTGCGACGAAAAAGAAAAGCTGGTCAATATCGGGACTTTGCCGTCCGGCGGGCAGTGCGAGATCAATAAAATCGCCTATGACGCCGATCTGCTTGTCGCAGAAGGCTTTATTGAACCGCACTTTTTCGCCGGGTTTTCCGGAGGCCGAAAAAGCGTTTTGCCGGGCATTGCAGGGCGAACGACCGTGCTTGCCAACCATTGTTCGGAGTTTGTTGCCCACCCCAAGGCCAGAACGGGCATATTGGAGGGAAATCCGATTCACCGCGACATGGTCTGGGCCGCAAAAACGGCCAAGCTGACCTTTATTGTAAATGTGGTACTGAACGCCGAAAAAGAGCCGATTTACGCCGTGGCGGGCGATTTGGAGCAAGCGCACCAACAGGGCACGGACTTTATCGCCTCTCTCTGCGCCGTGCCGCCTGTTCCGGCAGATATTGCCATCACCACAAACGGCGGATATCCGCTGGATCAAAACGTCTATCAGGCCCCAAAAGGCATGACGGCGGCCGAGGCCACCGTAAAACAAGGCGGCGTAATCATTATGCTTGCCTCTTCCCTGGACGGTACGGGCGGCGATCATTTTTATCATGAGCTTGCCGACGAGCCGGACATTCACAATATCATGCAAATGTTTTTAAGCCGAAACCGCAGCGAAACGCAGCCCGATCAGTGGCAATCGCAGGTTTTGCTGCGTGTTCTCATGAAAGCCGACGTGATCTACATCTCCGAAATGCCCGACGATATGATCAAAAATATGCACATGATCCCGGCGCACTCGATCGGTCAGGCGATTGACCTTGCAAAATCCATTTTGAAAAAAGAGAAGTGTACCATCACGGCCATTCCCGACGGAATTTCGGTCATTGTCAGAGC
>CAKRPM010000108.1 GCA_934378025.1 uncultured Eubacteriales bacterium
AGGTAATTTTGCTGGATCCGATGCTGGCCACCGGCGGTTCTGCCAGTGCTGCCATTCAATTCATCAAAGATCGCGGCTGCACCTCCATCAAACTGATGAACATTATTGCAGCCCCCGAAGGCATTGAAAGAATTCAAAAAGATCATCCCGACATCGAGCTGTACTGCGGCTGTGTGGATGAAAAGCTGAATGAAAACGGTTACATCGTGCCCGGTTTGGGTGACGCGGGCGATCGTATTTTCGGTACAAAATAAATATTTGCGGGAACAGACGATATCGTCTGTTCCCGCTTTTTGTGCCGTGCGCTTTTTTGTCGGAAATTCACAGAGAAATTGTGGTTTTTTGATGATATTTTATCAGTTATTCTGATTTGATTTTTCCTATATAAAAAGGTATAATATAACTTGGTATTAAAAGTTACAGGAGGAGCAAACTTTGGAGCAGAATTATCACGAAATTTCCATTCCCTACGGTACATTGGGTCTGATCGGTATGCGCGGTACAGAGGATTTGGCCGCCAAAATCGACTACTACTTAACCAACTGGCGCGAAAATCGACATAACGAGTTTTTAAAAGAAGCCGATTTTATCGGCTACTGCCGTGACAGCTACACGCTGAATGTCGAGTGCCCGCGGTTCGGCACCGGCGAGGCCAAGGCACTGGCCAAGGAATCCGTCAGAGGTTACGATCTTTACATTTTGGTGGACACGTTCAATTACGGCGTAACCTACAAAATGTACGGTCAAGAGGTACCGATGAGCCCGGACGATCATTTTCAGGATCTCAAACGCGTAATCGCCGCCTCCAGCGGCAAAGCCAAGCGCATTAACGTAATTATGCCGATGCTGTACGAAGGTCGTCAGCATAAGCGTACGGCACGGGAATCGCTGGACTGCGCCATGTGCCTGCAGGAGCTGGTCAATATGGGCGTTGATAACATTTTGACTTTTGACGCGCACGACGCACGCGTGCAAAATTCCATTCCGCTGAGCAGCTTTGAAAACATTCATCCGACCTATCAGTTTTTAAAAGCAATGTGCCGCACCATTGAGGATTTCAATATTGACAAAGAGCATTTGATGATCATTTCTCCCGATGAGGGCGCGATGAGCCGCTGCACCTATTACTCCTCTGTTTTGGGCGTAGATCTGGGTATGTTCTATAAACGCAGAGATTATTCCGTCATCGTCAACGGCCGCAATCCCATTGTCGATCACGAATTTTTGGGCAGAGATGTCGCGGGCAAGGATTTGATTATCGTTGACGATATGATTGCCTCCGGCGAATCGGTGTTGGACATCGCGGAGAAGCTGAAAGCCAAAGGCGCGCGCCGCATTTTTGTGTGCACCACGTTCGGCCTCTTTACCGCAGGACTGGAAGCCTTTGACAAGGCGTATGATGAGGGCAAAATCGAGCGGGTCTTTACCACCAATCTGATCTATCGTTCGCCTGAGCTTTTGAAGCGCAGCTGGTATACCGAGGTGGACATGTCCAAATACATCGCCTATTTCATCGACACGCTCAATCACGATCAATCCATTTCGGGTCTGCTCAATCCCGTTCATCGGATCAACAATCTGCTGGAGCGTAAACGCCGCGGCGAAATCGTCGTGCAGCCCCCCAAGAAATAAATATTAAACGGCTGTAACCCGAAACGGGTTACAGCCGTCAGATTTTCGAAAAAGTCGGTCAACCGCAAGCAAAAAAACATGAGTCTATTTTTAAGCGGGAAAATTAAAGTGTATTTTTTACTTTTTAGTTCTTGTTAAAACAAAAAGCTGCATTAGAAAGCGCCCGAAATCTCGATGATTTCGGGCGCTTTTGCTTACTTTCGCCGAACATGGACTTTTCCGTATGCACATACGCCGACAAGTCCATGTTCGGCAAATTTACCTTCCTTTTTCGAAGTCTGCCAGCGTGTCGATAGGTTTATCGACACGCTGACGGCTGTAACCCGAAACGGGTTACAGCCGTTTTTTATAGACGCAAAAGCTTTCAGCGATCGTTTTTAAAATAGCCGACCAGATTGCCCCACCATTCCGCAAATTTAAATTTTAAGGTATACGGATGTGTGACAAATTCCACCTGATCCTCCTCCAGCACCTCGCCCAGCAATGCCTCGTTGCTCTCACTGACCGACGGCACGCAGAGAGATGGGAACATTACACACCAGAAATTCCGCCCCTTCGCCGCGCCGATATTGACATTGATCGCGTCATAATATCCCGCGGGAAAGGAAACGTTTTGGTACTGCTTGGTTGGAAAAAAGATATGGTTGATTTTGACCTCAACGTCGCTGTCGTCTCCGTTTTCTTTTAAAATATTCCGCGCGGTATCTTCAATCAGCGCCCGGTTTTCCTTGGCAATTTCAATGGCCTGCGCCTTGCTTTGGGCGCCGGCAAACAATTGATCACTCAGGGTGGCGATGCCGTCCCGCACTTTCATTTTCAGCGCCTGATCCTCGCTGCTGTTTGAATTGGCCACAATATGAAACCGCAGCACGCCGCGGCTGACCTTCTCCGCTTGCCGTTCTCCGGAGATTGCCAGTAGGATCATGCAGGTGAGAAAGCCGAGCCCCACCGCCAGTAATGCACATTTATATTTTGATCGAATCATAACAAAAATCCTCCGTTCGTTTGCTCAAAGTATCGACAGAGGATTTTTAAATTATTCAAATAAATTTGCAAACATATATCGCCGTTTGGGGCAAATGCTCTTTTTCCAGCCGTTCGGCCGCGGCCGCAGCGGTCTTTTCATCGGCAAACAATCCGTATACCGTGCTGCCCGAGCCGCTCATACATGCGCCCGCCGCCCCGACGGATAACAGCTTCTCTTTTAAAACGGAAAGATACGG
This sequence comes from uncultured Eubacteriales bacterium, assembly GCA_934378025.1. Taxonomy (GTDB): domain Bacteria; phylum Bacillota; class Clostridia; order Oscillospirales; family QAKW01; genus Firm-08. The sequence continues at coordinate 2,856 of CAKRPM010000108.1, forward strand.
ACATTGCTTTTGCCCGATCGGTTCCAACGCATTGCCGAGTGCCGCCGCCAGCGGTGTTACCGCGTCGGTGCGCAAAGCCGACAAAACTTTCGGCGTGTCCCGCCGCGCTTGTTTGGTTTCGCGGTCAAACGCCGCATACATTTCTGGCGTGGAGAGCGATTGCGCGGGCTTTAATAACACGCAGGCGTATCGCCCCGGCGCCGCCAGCGGCGTTACCCGCTCGCCGATGCCCTCGCACAGCGCCGTATGACCGTACACAAAAAAAGGCATATCCGCACCGATCGGCGCGACAAGCGACGCCATTTCCCGATCGCTTAGAGATGTTTCAAAGTGCTCATCCAGCAGCCGAACCGCGGCCACACCGTCACTGCTGCCACCGCCCAAACCCGCGCCGGACGGGACTTTTTTGACAAGTGTAAAGTGGATATCCTTTTCACTCATTCCGACGTATCTGAAGAACGCTTTTGCCGCTTTTATGATAATATTTCGGGCGTCCACGGGAACAGACGGCTGATCGCACGTCATGGTGATCCCTTGTTGCCCCGGGGAAAGATATACCTCATCCGCCAGTGAAATTTGCTGCATCACGCTGCAAAGCTCATGGTATCCGTCCGCACGCTTTCCCGTGATATCCAAGGACAAATTGATCTTGGCATACGCTTTCATCGTCTGTATTTCTCCGCAAAGATTTTCAATCGGCGCAGCGCTTCTTTCAGATTGTCCGTCGAATACGCATAGGAAATACGAACATGGCCCCGCCCGCTTTCACCGAACGCGCTGCCCGGCACAATGGCCAGCCGTTGCTCGTAAATCAGTTTTTGGCAAAACTCCTCGTCCGTCATGCCCAAATGGGAGATACAGGGGAAAATGTAAAACGCTCCGTACGGTTCAAAGCAGGGAAAGCCCAGCTCCGTCAGACCGTCGAAAATCAGCTTGCGGCGCTTATTATATTCCGTACGCATCATGCGTACGTCGTCATCGCCGTTTTTCATCGCTTCAATGGCGGCATACTGTGCCGTAGACGGCGAACTCATAATGGCAAACTGATGAATTTTCAGCATCATTTTGGTAAGTTCTTTGGGGGCGGCGACATAGCCCAGACGCCATCCCGTCATCGAAAAGGCCTTGGAAAAACCGCTGACCAAGACTGTGCGTTCCCACATACCCTCAATGGCCGCAATGGAAACATGCGAGCGGCGGCCGTAGGTCAGCTCGGCATAAATTTCGTCGCTGAGGACGAACACGTTGCTCTCCCGCAGTACGGCGGCAATTTCCTCCAAATCCTCCCGCCGCATGACGGCGCCGGTGGGATTGTTGGGATAGGGCAGCACCAACAGCTTGGTTTTGGGCGTAATGGCGGCCTTGAGCGCCGCGGCGGTCAGGCGAAATTCATCCTCCGGTTTGGTCACAATGGCCTTGGGCACCCCGCCGGCCAACCGCGCAATGGGGGTGTAACAGACAAAGCTGGGCTCCGGAATCAGCACCTCGTCGCCCGGATTGATCAGCGCACGCATGCACAGATCAATGGCCTCGCTGCCGCCGACCGTGACAATCAATTCATCCGTCGAATACTTCACCTTAAAACGACGTTCCAGGTAGTTTCCGATTTCCTCCCGCAGCTGAATCAACCCCGCATTGGAGGTATAGTGCGTCTGCCCATGCTCCAGAGAGGAAATGCCCGCCTCACGAATGTGCCAAGGCGTCACAAAATCCGGCTCGCCGATGGACAGCGAAATCACGTCGTCCATCGAAGCCGCAATATCAAAAAATTTGCGAATTCCGGAGGGCTTGATCTCCTTGACGCAATCGGACAGAGCCTTTTGGTAATCAATCATAGGAATACAGCCTCCGTGTGTCGCCCTTGCGGTCACAGAAAACAACACCCTTATCTTTATATTTTGTCAAAACAAAATGAGTGCCGGTCGACTTAATGCCCTCCATCGGCGCCACCTTTTTGGCAACAAACATGGCCACCTCTTTCAGACTCTTTCCCTCAATGACAATCAAAATGTCATAGCCGCCGCTCATAAGATACAGGCTTCTGATCTCCGGGTAATTCACCAGCCGCTCCGCCAGCGCGTCAAAGCCGTGACCGCGGGTGGGCTGAATTTTCAGTTCGATCATCGCCGTGACGTTTTCGCGCTTGGTTTTTTCCCAGTCGACCATCGCCTGATACCCCAAAACGACCTTTTCTTTTTCAAAATCATCAATTTGCGCGGCCACGGTCTGCGCGTCCGTTCCCAGCCGCTCCGCCAGCTCTTCCAGCGTATATTTTGCATTGCTTTCCAAGAG
>CAKRPM010000109.1 GCA_934378025.1 uncultured Eubacteriales bacterium
AAAGAAGTATATGATTGTCGGCAACGGATCCAATTTGCTTTTTGATGACGCCGCTTTTCATACGCCGATTATTAAAACAGATCGCTTGCTTCGGCAAGAAAAAGACGGGGATTATTTTATCTTTGGCGCCGGTGTAAAGCTTGCTGCGGCGGCCGGTTTTGCCGCGGATCACGGGTATACCGGCATGGAGTTTGCCCAAGGTATCCCGGGCAGCATCGGCGGTGCGGTTTATATGAACGCGGGGGCGTATGACGGCACTTTCGGAAATATTGTGGTAAAAACCAAGTATATTGACGCTATGGGAAAAATTTGTGAAACCACGCAGCATGATTTTTCCTATCGCCATACCGTTTTTACGGATACCGACTGTTTGATTTTGGAAACAACGGTACGTCTTTCGCCGGGAGATCCTAGTGAAATTCGCGCCAAAATGGAAGATTTTGCAGAACGCCGTCGTTCAAAACAGCCGTTGAATTATCCGAGCGCGGGATCGTTTTTTAAACGGCCGAGCGGCGCATTTGCCGGTCAGTTGATTGAGCAGTGCGGCCTGAAGGGAAAGCAAATCGGCGGTGCGGCAATCAGTGAAAAGCATGCCGGATTTATCATCAATAAAGATCATGCAAGCTTTAAGGACGTTATTGCCTTGGCGGAAAGCGTTCAAAAAACCGTAAAAGAACAAACGGGCTTTACCTTGGAATGTGAGGTTAAAATTATCCGTTAGGAGGTGGAAAGGATGGAACTGATTATTATCAGCGGCATGTCCGGCGCGGGAAAATCCTGCGCGTTGCGCGCTTTTGAAGATATGGGATTCAGTTGTGTGGACAATGTGCCGCCCGAGCTGATTGAAAAATTTTCGGAAATTTGCACAACGCCCGGATGCAGCATTGACAAAATGGTTTTGGTCGTGGACAGTCGATCGGCGGAACTGTTTTCAAAATTGCCGGGAGCGTTGGACACGCTGAAGGCGGGCGGTGTTCCTTATAAATTGCTTTTTTTGGACGCCAGTGATGAGGTGTTGTTGAAACGCTATAAGGAAACGCGCCGCCGCCATCCTTTAATGCAGGCGTCTTCGGGATCGTTGTCAAAGGCAATTGCTCTTGAGCGGGAGAAAATCCAATTGGCGCGTAATCACGCCGATTTTATTATCGATACAACCTATCTTGCCAATAAAAAGTTGATGCAGCGTTTACGTCAGCTGTTCAGCGAAAGCAGCAATGACATGGAAATTACGGTCATGAGTTTCGGTTTCAAACATGGGATTCCCAATGATGCCGATCTGGTTTTTGATGTTCGCTGCTTGCCGAACCCTTATTATGTCGCAGCATTGCGAACAAAACGAGGCTATGACAAAGAGGTATATGATTACGTATTTCATCATGACGTTTCACTTCAACTTCGCAAAAAATTGGAGGATTTAATTTCGTTTTTACTTCCGCTGTATGCCGAGGAGGGCAAAACCAGCGTTGTCATTGCCTTCGGTTGCACCGGCGGACAGCACAGAAGTGTTGCATTTGCAGAATATTTTGCCGCCTTTTGCCAAAGTAAAAACTTTCATACCACACGCATCCACCGTGATGCCGATAAATAGAAGGAGGGGAGCATCTTGTCGTTCAGCTTTGATACAAAAGAAGAACTTTGCCGCATAGAGGAAAAGCGTAGTGCGGCGATGTTGTACGGCATGATTTTATTTGCCGATAAGGTCAGTGCGGACAAGATGCAAATTACCTCTGAAAATGTGTTTGTAATCAACCGACTGGAGGCGCTGGCCAGTGCGCTTTTTGACCTTCATTTCTTGGTGGATGAAAGTGCGTCGGCTTACACTGCGACGTTGACCGGCAATGCGCTAAAAACTGTTTTAACTGCATTTCACATGGATGCAAAGTCCGTTCAACTGCATTTTAATGCGGATATACTATCTGACGAGCATGACCGCGCCGCATTTTTACGCGGCATATTTTTAGTGGGCGGATCGGTCAGCAATCCATACACCGGATATCATTTGGAGCTGGTTTCGCATTATTATCGGATGAGTCAGGATTTGCTGCTGTATTTTAATGGATTAGGCTTTCCTTTTAAATCCGTTGTTCGGAAATCGCATTATGTACTGTATATGAAGGACAGTACGGCTGTTGAACAGTTTTTATATATTATCGGCGCCAATCAATCGGCGTTTACTTTGGTAAACGCAAAGATTTATAAGCAAGTTCAAAATTATCATAATCGTTTGAATAATTGCGAAGAATACAATCGTGATAAATCAATGGACAAATGTATTGAGCAAATATTGGCGATCCGCCGGATTATGGAGATGAATAAGTTTGCCGCTTTACCGGAAGATTTAAAAGCAGTCGCTGAGTTGCGTATGGAAAATCAGCGGGATTCTTTGGCGGCGCTTGCCGAAAAATCCGCCGGGCGGTTCAGCAAAGCCGGACTCAGCCGAAAACTTGCAAAACTCGTGGAATTTTCAGAAAAATTAACGGAGAAATAAGATGGATTTTGTACATCTGCATGTTCATACCGAATACAGCCTTTTGGACGGTGCGGCCAAAATTGATGCATTGATCGAAAAGGCGCGTGCGCTTGGCCAAAAAGCGCTTGCAATTACCGATCACGGTGTTATGTACGGCGTGATTGATTTTTATCTTGCGGCAAAAAAGGCGGGAATCCGACCGATTTTGGGGTGTGAGGTGTATACGGCGGCGCGCACGAGATTTGATAAAATGTATGAATTCGATGCGCAAAGCGGTCATTTAATTCTCTTGGCAAAAAACAATACCGGTTATGAAAATTTGCTGTACATCGTTTCAAAAGCAAGCTTAGAGGGGATGTATTATAAACCGCGCGTGGATATGGACTTGCTTCGCGAACATTCCGAGGGGATTATTGCCTTATCCGGTTGCTTGGCCGGCGATGTTCAGCGGCTTATTCTTCAGGACAATTATCAAGCTGCCAAAGAAAAAGCACTGGAATATTCCGAAATTTTTCAGGACGGCTTTTATTTGGAACTTCAAAACCACGGCTTAAAAGAAGACGAGGCGGTCATCGAAGGGCTGGTACGCTTATCCGATGAAACGGGTCTGCCGTTGGTCGCCACCAACGACGTACATTATATTGAGCCGGATGACGCGCGTATGCAGCAGGTTTTAATGTGTATTCAAACCAATAAAACCGTAAATGATCCAAATGCGATGTCGTTTGAAACGGACGAGTTTTATCTGAAAAGCGGCGCGCAAATGCAAGCGCTTTTTTCCAAATATCCGCAGGCAATTCAAAATACGGCGGCCATTGCGCAAATGTGTAATGTCGAAATCGATTTCAGCCATTATCACTTGCCGTCCTTTCCGTTAAAGGGCGATCATGCGGCGCATTTACGGGCGCTTGCATCCGAGGGGCTTCGTGCTCGTTATCCTCAAAATTATGCGATGTTTGAAAAGCGCTTATCCTATGAGTTGGACGTTATTGAAAAAATGGGCTACGTGGATTATTTTTTAATTGTTCACGACTTCGTTCATTATGCCAAAACGCATGATATCCCCGTCGGCCCCGGCCGCGGATCGGCTGCGGGCAGTATTGTAGCTTATTGCCTGCATATTACCGAGGTGGATCCGATTCGATTTAATTTACTTTTTGAACGTTTTTTAAATCCGGAACGTATCAGCATGCCGGATATCGATATCGATTTTTGCATGGAAAAGCGCCCAAAAATTATCGAGTATGTTGTACAGAAATACGGCGCCGAAAATGTCGCACAAATCATTACATTCGGTACCATGGCTGCCAGAGCGGCGGTTCGTGATGTCGGACGGGCACTGGGCGTGCCTTATGCACTGGCCGATCGAACGGCAAAATTGATTCCTTTTCGTTTGGGGATTACATTAAAAGAGGCGCTGCGGGATTCAAGGGAACTGCAAACGCTTTATCAAACCGACCCGAAAATTCACGAACTGATTGATATGGCCATGCGGCTGGAAGGATTTCCGCGGCATGCCTCTACTCATGCGGCCGGCATTGTCATTACGCAGCAGCCGGTGTATCATTACGTGCCGGTTCAACTCAATGATAACAATGTCATCACACAGTTCCCGATGACAACGCTGGAGCAATTGGGACTGCTGAAAATGGATTTTCTAGGGCTGCGTAATTTAACGGTCATTCATGATACCGAACAATTGATTCGACAAACGGATGAAAATTTTTCCGTTTCAAAAATTTCTTTTGATGATCCAAAGGTCTTTTCAATGCTGTCGGCCGGAAAAACACAAGGCGTTTTTCAGCTGGAATCGGATGGGATTCGTCAGGTATTAATGCGTTTGAAACCGCAATCCATTGAAGATATCATTGCCGTTATCTCGCTGTATCGTCCGGGTCCCATGGACTCTATTGACCGATATATTGAGGGAAAGTATCACCCGGAAAAAATTAAATATAAAGAACCTCGTTTGAAAGAAATATTGGAAACGACCAACGGCTGCATTGTGTATCAGGAACAAGTGATGCAAATTGTGCGTCTTTTGGCGGGTTATTCATACGGCAGAGCCGATCTTGTGCGCCGTGCCATGGCAAAGAAAAAAATGGACGTCATGGAAAAGGAACGCAAAATTTTCATCGACGGCTTAGAGGAAAACGGCAAGGTGGTCATTGAGGGATGCGTGCGCCGCGGCGTAAAAAAACGTGTAGCGGGCGCACTGTTTGATGAAATGACAGAATTTGCAAAATATGCATTTAACAAATCCCATGCGGCATGCTATGCGTATGTGGCGTATCAGACGGCATATCTGAAATGTCATTATCCCGCTCAATTTATGGCGGCGATGATGACAAGCGTCATGGATAATACGCCGAAATTGGCCGGTTATATTGAAGAATGTAAAAAGATGGGTTTGTCGGTGTTGTCCCCGAATATCAATAAAAGTGAAGCGGGATTCAGCGTGAAAGAGGGGGGCGTGGTATTCGGACTTTCCGCCGTAAAAAATGTCGGCAAAAAATTTGCTCAAAATATTTCTCTTGAACGGAAAACAAACGGCGCTTTTTCGTCTTTTGTGGATTTTGTGCGTCGTATGGGGG
>CAKRPM010000110.1 GCA_934378025.1 uncultured Eubacteriales bacterium
AGCCACGGTATTGCCCTTTCCGATGTGACGCTCGGACATTTAATCCTGCAAAAAGCCGAAAAAGAAAACGTCGGCGTAATTCTGCCTCTGATGCGCCAGGTCGATATTCTGCGATAATTCAATGAAATGGGGCGCTGTAATTTTTTACAGCGCCCCATTTCGGCAAAATTACAAAACGCCCGAAATCAACGGCGTTTTTATTTTGTTTGGTATTCAGCCGGTTATCGTTTTTCGGGCGGGACCTGCGCGGAACGGTTGGCCGGTGTGTTTAAAACACGGCCCGCACGATCAAAGCGTGAGCCGTGGCAGGCACAATCCCAGCTATGCTCCTCCGAATTATAGTGCAGCGCACACCCGAGGTGTGTGCACCTTGGGGTGCGCGGGGTCAACAATCCGCCGGTCGCTTCCGCCAAATTTTTCATCAGTTGCTTTTTGCACATTTTTCTTTCCGGATCAAACAGTTGTACCGCGGCGGTTCTTCGGTCGGCCAATACATCGGGCAGTGCGGCGGCCGCCATCATGGCGCCGGTCATGCCCCATTTGCTGTACCCGGTGACTGCAAAACAATCCTCCGACATGCCATATCGGCCGACATACGGCATCCCGTCCAAGGACATGCAGTCCTGTGCACCCCACGCCAGCCGAATATGCGCCTGCGGATAAAGTCTTAGGGCTTCTTTTTTTAACCGAGAAAGCCCGCACCCCTTCCCCGTTCGATGACCGCATCCGCCCAACAGCAATACATTTCCGACGCTTCGCAGTGAAATCCCGCCGCCCGCTTCCAGCAGCATTTGCGGTACAGGATCGACATTTTCCAGCGCGACAATGTAGGAGCGATGCTGATACAGCTTGGCGGCATAGCGCAGAGATCGTCCGATCGGATAATGCGTTGCCAAAACAATTTTATGTGCCCGAACACTGCCGCCGTCGGTGTTCGCAGTATGCCCCGTGATCGTACGCACCGCGCTTTGTTCAAATACCGAAAGGGGTCGGGAGAGCGCCTTGATCAATTTCAAAGGATTCATACATGCCTGATCCGGCAGCGCAAATGCACCGCTGATCTTAAAGGGAAGAGACGGCGTAATCCTTTCCACCGGCGCGCCCAATCGACGCAGCATCGCCCACTCCGAAGTCAGCTGCGCCGTGTCCCCGCGGGAAAATAACGCCGCGCTTCTTTTTTCAAAATCAAAGTCGATGGTTTGGGACAATTTTTCATAGCGATGAATTGCATCACTGCAAAGCTTATAATAAAGCGCCGCTTGCTCGGTTCCGTGGAGCGACGCTATATCGGTATACACCATATCCTGCAGCGCCGTAATTTTAGCGCTGGTGGCTGCCGAAACGCCGCGGCCGATACGATCGGCCTCCAGCACCACACAGTCAAATCCCGCCTGACTTAAAAAATACGCACACAATATTCCCGTCAGCCCGCCGCCGACAATCAGCACATCACAGGTTTTTGTGCCTTTCAGCGCAGGCCGTTTGGGAATCTCTTCATTCCAAATGGTTTTCAAGCAAACTCACCTCAATAATAGTGTGTCGCTCAAGACGCAAAAAATCCGTTAAAGCATTATTGCTTTAACGGATTTTTTTCACGAAATACCGATGAGCAGTATCCACGCCAGTCCATAGTATGTCACCACCGCCACCAAATCGTTTACCGTGGTAATCAGCGGACCGGAGGCCACTGCCGGATCTACCTTAATTTTATGAAAGAACAACGGTATGACCGTACCGGTCAGGCCGCTGATAATCATTGCCAACAGCAATGCCAGGCCGATGCAGCCGGAAATCGAAAACGCAGCGGCAAGCCCCTGCCCCTTAAAGGCAAAGATATACAGCCCGATCAGCGCAAACGAAGCACCGCCCAAAATCAGCCCATTGCAAAAGGCCACGCGCATCTCCCGAAACACAAAACGGAACTTGTGCATTGCCTCCTCCTCCGTCAAACGACGGATGGTCACCGCCAGTGACTGCGTCCCGACGTTTCCCGCCATATCCAAAATCAACGACTGAAAGCAAACAATCAACGTCAGATTTTGCACCACTTTTTCAAAAACGCCGACCACACTGGACACTACCAGTCCAAGTACCAGCAACACCAGTAACCACGGAAGCCGCTTTTTTATACTTTGAAAAACCGTTTCTTCCTTTTCCTCTCCGGCGGTCAAACCGGCCAGCTTTGCGTAGTCCTCTTCTAACGCCTCATCCGTCATTTCCACAACGTCCTGCGCCGTAATTACGCCGAGAATATGCCGTTCTCCATCCAAAACAGGAATGGAATCTTCCGAATACTCCTTAAGCCGCTCGATACAATCATCAATTTGCTCGTCGGCGTATACCGAAGGATAGGATGTAATAATCAGCCTCTCCAGCGGTGTTTCGGCGCGCGCCACAATCAGATCGCCCAGTGCCACCGCACCGTAAAAGCATTTTTGCTCATCCTCCACATAAATAGTGGAGATATTGTCATTTTCCGCCGCTTGTTCAATCAAAGCGCGCATCGCAGAGCGAATATCCATATTCTTGGAAATGACAATAAAATTGGTCGTCATTTTACTGCCGATGCAATCCTCGTCGTACGAGTGAATCAGCGAAATATCCTCTCTGGTTTCGCGATCGATCAGACGAATCAGCTCGTCGCGTTGCGTCTCGTCCAGCTTTTCCAAAACGTCAATGGCGTCATCCGCGTCCATCTGTTCGATGACAGCGGCCGCTTTTCGCGCCGGCAGTTCCGCCAAATAGGTTTCGGGATGTTCCAGATACGCAAAAACCTCACTGCTTTTTTCTCCCAGCGCCCGATATAAAAGGCGCCGCTCCGCAGGCGTCATATATTCCATGGCTTTGGCAATATCATTATCATGGAATTTTTCCAGTTTTGCCCGCGACAAGGCGTTTTTTCCGCGTACTAAATTCAGTATCTCTCTGTAAAAGGGCATAATAAAAAGACCTCCTTAAATCGGACGGTCTTTCTCTCTATCGAGTCAAAGGCGAAAAACCGTCTGCTTGTTTGTGATACGATCGGTGGCAATCCGAACTCATTTTTTCGCCTTCCTTTCTTCTCATTTAGTATAATCGCTTTTGCGATTCTTAACAAAAAAGCCCCCGTTTTGGGGGCTTTTTAAACGACTTAGCTTGCGGTTGCACCCGCGTCTGTTGTTTCTTTAATCAGTCCAAGTGCTTTTCCGATGACCGGCGCCGCATAGGCATTATAAACCCAGCTGCCCGCAACGGCAACCACCGTCATGACCAGCCCTACCAATGCCATGTTTGACCGATATCCCGCGCATTTTCCAAATCCGGCAAATGCCAAAATGAAGAATACGATTGCCGCAACGCTGTTAAAGCCCGGAACAAACATAAAGATACAGGCGGCAATCCCGCTCAACAAGGAAATCGTGGCCCATTTTTTACCCTTCTTCGCCACGGTCTGTTCCGGCTTGGCTTTTTTTGGGTCGTGCAGTTTATCTCCGCAAGCGGCGAAGATGATTGCTCTGAGTTCCTCGGCGCTGGCATTATTGATTCGGTCTTCAAAGGAAACCGTTTCAACCTGTTCGAGTTTTTTCGCGCCTTTCATTATAAAGCCGCATTTCGGGCAAACAAGCGTCTTGTCTTTCAGCTCTGCCCCGCATCTGTAGCATTGCACGGAAGATCACCTCTTTCAAATATATAATCATTATATCGACTTTTATGCGCTTTGTCAACTATCAAGTCTTTTTATTTCAATAAAAAGTTTGCAGTTCTCGTGTCTTTATGTTAGAATAATCAAAGAAACAATTTTTTAGGGGATTTTTTAACTATGAGAGAGAAAAAACTGCGCAATGTGGCATGGGTAATCGTTTTGGTCACGCTGGTCGCTTCCATCGTCTATACCATCATTCGGCTTTGCATCGGCGGTGAAAAACCGCAGAGCGACTATACCTTAATGCTGCTGCAATGCTGCCTGGGCGTTGTCGTATTGTTTTTGCCCAATGTCATCGAGCACCGCTGGAACTGGGCGTTGCCGAACTATTTGGTGATTTTTTATTACCTGTTTTTATACTGCGCCATTTATCTGGGGGAGGTGCGCAGCTTTTACTACGTCATCCCGTTTTGGGACAGCATATTGCACGGCTTTTCCGCCGGTATGTTGGGTATATTCGGCTTGTTTTTGGTGAATTTGCTGAATCGGCACGATAACGTGGCCGTTCAGCTCAGCCCTGTTTTTGTCGCCCTGTTTTCCTTTTGTTTTGCGCTGGCGGTCGGCGCCCTTTGGGAAATTTACGAATTTACGGGAGACGGTCTTTTGGGGCTGAATATGCAAAAATTCCGCCTGGAGGACGGCACACAGCTTGTCGGGCATGAAGCGCTGAAAGACACCATGAAAGACATTATCATCGACGCCTTAGGGGCCTTTACCATATCGTTTATTTGGCTGTTGGGGAAAACCGGCAAAAACTTGAAACTCAAGCGCGCCGCAAAAGGAGAAAAACATGGAGAAGAAAAACATGATTGAGCATTTGGTTTTTGACTGTTCGGACGTTTTGATCAAATTTCACGCCGAAGAGGTTTTGCAGTCTCTGCTGCCCGGCCTATATACCGAGCATGATCGCTTTAAAACTTTTTTTGACAATACGGTGTGGCACGAATATGATATAGGAAAAATCTCCACCGATCAGGCACACGCAGGGCTGCTGAAGCACTTTTCGGGGCAAGAGCGCGCGATTATCGCCGACTACCTTGCCGGCTGGACCGATCATTACACCCCCATGCCCGGCATCCGCGAGCTGTTGCCGCGCCTGCATGCGGCGGGATATAAGCTGTATATTCTTTCCGACTATCCGGAGGTTTTTGAAAAGCTGTACGATCATTTTGACTATTTAAAGACGTTTGACGGACGCATGGTGTCTTATGAGGTCGGGCTGGCAAAGTCGGAAGGGCGCGCCATTTTCGACTGCTTTTTGGATAAATTCCATCTCGCACCCGAAACCTGCTTTTTCACCGACGATACCCCCTTCAATATTGAAGCGGCCAAACAA
>CAKRPM010000111.1 GCA_934378025.1 uncultured Eubacteriales bacterium
CTGACAGAAGCGTTTGTGGAAGAAATGGTGATTCCGACGGTGCAGGCAGGCGCAAAATATGAGGAATATATGATGGGAACGGCGCTGGCACGTCCGATCATCGGCAAACGGTTGGCGGAAATCGCACTTGCCGAGGGAGCGGACGCCATTTGTCACGGCTGTACCGGCAAGGGCAACGATCAGGTTCGTTTTGAGCTGGCCATCAAGGCTTTTGCACCGGATATGACGATTATCGCCCCCTGGCGGGAATGGGACATCAAATCGCGTGATGAGGAAATCGACTACGCCGAGGCGCACAATGTTCCCTTAAAAATCAACCGCGAAACCAATTATTCCAAGGATAAAAATATGTGGCATCTTTCCCATGAGGGGTTGGATCTGGAAGATACCGGCAACGAGCCGCTTTATGAAAAAGAGGGCTTTTTGGAAATGGGCGTTTCTCCGCTGCAGGCGCCGGACAAGCCGACTTATGTAACGCTGGACTTTGAGAGCGGCAAGCCGGTGGCGCTGGACGGTCAAAAAATGAGCGCCAAGGAGATTATTCTGCAGCTGAACAAGCTGGGCGGCGAAAACGGTATCGGTTTGCTGGATATCGTGGAAAACCGTTTGGTGGGGATGAAATGCCGCGGCGTATATGAAACGCCGGGCGGCGCCATTTTGTATTTTGCTCATAACTATTTGGAAACGCTGTGCCTGGATAAAATGACCATGCATAAGAAACAGGAGCTCAGCGTGTGCTTTGCGGAGCTGTTGTACAACGGTCAGTGGTATACGCCGCTGCGTGAGGCGCTGACGGCCTTTGTGGATAAAACGCAAGAGCATGTGACCGGTAAGGTAAAAATCAAACTGTACAAGGGCAATATGATCAAGGCGGGCGCATGGAGCGACTGGTCGCTGTACAGTGAGGAAATTGCAACCTTCGGCGAGGATCATGTGTTCGATCAGAAAGAAGCGGGCGGCTTTATCGATTTGTGGGGACTGCCCATCAGCGTACAGGCGCAGGTTACTGCCAAAAATCAAGCAAAATAGGAATAAAATTATGAGTCAAAAAATGTGGGCGGGGCGCTTTGACGCTCCGGAAGATCAGCTGGCGGACGATTTTAACGCGTCGATTCATGTTGATCGGCGCATGGCGGCGGAGGATATAACAGGTTCCATGGCGCATGCCGCCATGCTGGGCGCAAAGGGGATTATTCCCGAGGGCGCGGCCGCGCATATCATCGACGCACTGGAGAAAATATTGCAGGAAATTCAAAGCGGGGCATTGGAAATCGATCCCGAGAGCGAGGACATCCACATGTTTGTGGAAGCCGAGCTGACGCGTCGGATCGGCGATGAGGGCAAGATGCTGCATACCGCGCGTTCGCGTAACGATCAGGTCGCACTGGATATTCGGATGTATTTGCGAAATCGGTGCGAGGAGATTGTTTCTCTTTTGCAACAGCTGCTTTCGGTGATTTTGGAACAGGCAAAAGCGAATGTTGATACCATAATGCCGGGATATACGCATTTGCAGCGGGCACAGCCGGTTACTTTCGCGCATTATATGTTGGCGTACGGCATGATGTTTTGCCGCGATATCGATCGTGTACGCGACGCGGCAAAGCGCATGAACGTCTGCCCGTTGGGCAGCGCGGCGCTGGCCGGTACGACATACCCCATTGACCGCGCCATGACGGCAAAGGCGTTGGGCTTTGACGGCTATACGCTCAATTCGATGGACGGCGTCAGCGATCGGGACTTTTGCGTGGAGTTGTTATCGGCATTTTCGCTGATTATGACGCACCTTTCCCGAATGAGCGAAGAAATTATTTTGTGGTGCAGCTGGGAGTTCGGATTTGTCGAGCTGAGCGACGGATTTACCACCGGTTCCAGCATTATGCCGCAAAAGAAAAATGCGGATATGGCGGAGCTGGTACGCGGCAAAAGCGGACGGGTTTACGGCGATTTGATGGGGATGCTGACGGTGCTTAAAGGGTTGCCGTTGGCATATAACAAGGATATGCAAGAGGATAAGGAGCATATTTTCGACGGTGTCGATACCGTCGTAAAATGCCTTGAAATTTTTGCGCCGATGCTGAAAACCATGAAGACCAAGCCCGAGGCCATGCGCGCCGCGGCGGCGCGCGGGTTTATCAATGCCACCGATCTTGCCGATTATCTGACCAAGAAGGGGATGCCGTTCCGAACCGCCTATAAGCTGGTGGGCCGCACGGTGGGAGCGTGTATTAAAAACGGCAAAACCCTGGAGGAGATGACACTAAAGGAATATCAGGCACTCTCTCCCCTGATCGAGGCGGATGTGTATGAGGCAATTGATCTGACGCATTGCGTCAACGCGCGGGTTTCCGCCGGCGGGACGGGGCAGGCCTCGCTGCCCGAACAAATGGCGTTTATTAGCGGTTATCTTCAATAAAAGTGCATAAAAAGACACGGGTCTGCGGCACACTTCTTTACGAAGTGCCGCCGATCCGTGTCTTTTCTTTACCTAAAATCGTCTATTTTTCAAGTGCCTTGCAAATCCGCGTGCCCATTTCAGCGCAGCCGATCGGGCTTTGACCGGCCGGGCAAATGTCCGCGGTGCGGAATCCTTCGTCCAAAACGGCCGAAACGGCATTTTCAATGGCGGTTGCCGCTTCGGGGGCGTCAAAGCTGTAACGCAGCATCATGGCGGCGGAAAGAATGGTGCCGATCGGGTTGGCAAGATCTTTCCCGGCAATGTCGGGCGCGGAGCCGTGAATGGGCTCGTAAAGTCCGCGCGCGGTTGCCCCCAAAGAGGAGGAGGGAATCATGCCGATCGATCCCGTAATCATGGAGGCCTCGTCGGAGAGAATGTCGCCGAACATATTTTCGGTCACAATCACATCAAACTGCGCGGGATTTTTCACAATCTGCATGGCGCAGTTATCCACCAGCATGTGCTCCAGCGTCACGTTCGGATATTGCTCGCTCAAACGGAGCATGACCTTTTTCCACAGCCGACTGCAATCCAGAACGTTGCTTTTTTCCACCGAACACAAGCGTCCGCTGCGGCGTGCCGCCGTTTCAAAAGCGACGCGGCCGATTCTCTCGATTTCCGCTTCGCTGTATTCCATAATATCGCGGGCAACGGCTTGCCCGTCTTTGGTTTGCGTGGTATGACTTCCGAAATATATGCCGCCGGTCAACTCGCGAACAATGATAAAATCGATGCCTTTTTGCACGATTTCGGCCTTTAAGGGCGAGGAGTGCGCCAGCTGCGGCCAAACCTTGGCGGGGCGGTTATTGCTGAAAACGCCCATGCCGGCGCGCAGTTTTAAAAGGCCTTTTTCGGGGCGTTTTTCACCGGGGACGCCGTTCCATTTCGGGCCGCCCACAGCCCCCAACAGAACGCTGTCGCTTTCAAGGCATTTTTGCAGCATTGCGTCGGGCAGCGGCTCACCGAAAGCGTCGATGGCGGCGCCGCCCATGGTAATTTCGTTATAATGAAAACGGTAACCGAACCGTTTGGCCGTGACCTCCAGAACGCGCAGCGCCTGCGTTACAATTTCCGGGCCGATGCCGTCGCCGCGGATGACGCCGATGGTCTTTTCCATTTTTACCGTTCTCCTTTCAGGGCGGCCAGCAAGCCGCCTTTTTGAATGATGTTTTGAATAAACGGCGGGAAGGGCGCGGCTTTGTAGGTCTTGCCGGTGGTCTGATCGGTAATGATGCCGGTGTCAAAATCCACCTGTACATGATCCCCCGGTGCTATTTCATCCGCCGCTTGCGGGCACTCCAAAATGGCCAGCCCGATATTGATGGCATTGCGATAAAAAATCCGTGCAAAGCTTTTGGCAATGACGCAGCCCACGCCGCAGGTTTTAATAACCAGCGGCGCATGCTCTCTGGAAGAGCCGCAGCCGAAATTCCAGCCGGCTACCATAATATCGCCGGGCTGTACCTGCTGTACAAAATTGCGGTCGATATCCTCCATGCAATGCGCGGCCAATTCCTGCGCGTCGGCAGTGTTGAGAAATCGTGCGGGAATAATAACGTCGGTATCCACATTATCGGGATATTTAAATACCTTTCCAACGGTTTTCATGGCTAAAAATCCTCCTTCGGTTCGGTGATAAAGCCGCTTAAAGCACTGGCCGCCGCCGTGGCGGGAGAGGCCAGATAGACCTCGCTTTCCGTATGTCCCATGCGGCCGACAAAGTTGCGGTTGGTGGTGGCGACGCAGCGCTCGCCCGCCGCCAAAATACCCATATAACCGCCCAGACACGGACCGCAGGTCGGTGTGGATACCACCGCGCCCGCATCGATAAAGGCGGTGACATACCCGCGCTGTACACACTCCCGCAGAATTTGCATGGTGGCGGGAATGATGATGCAGCGTACGCCGTCCGCCACTTTATGCCCTTTTAAAATGCGATAGGCCGTTTCCATGTCTTCCATGCGTCCGTTGGTACAGCTGCCGATGACCACCTGGTCGATTTTAACGTCTTTCAGTTCTGCGGCTCGCTTGGTATTCTCCGGCAGATGCGGGCAGGCGACCGTGGGGGTAATGTCATTTAAGCAGATAAAAACGGTTTTTTCATATTCGGCGTCTGTATCTGCGGCAAAAATTTTCGGGGCGCGCGCCGCACGGCCGTTTAAGTAATCCAGCGTGATTTGATCCACCGGGAAGATCCCGTTTTTGGCGCCGGCTTCAATGGCCATATTGCAAATGCAAAGGCGATCGTCCATAGAAAGACTTGCCACACCGTCGCCGGTAAACTCCATGCTTTTATAAAGCGCGCCGTCCACACCGATTTTTCCGATAATCGTTAAAATTACGTCTTTGCCGCTGCAATTGGCAGGCAGCTTGCCGCTCAGCTCAAAGCGAATGGCTGCCGGCACTTTAAACCAGGCCCGTCCGGTGGCCATACCGGCGGCCATATCCGTGCTGCCGACGCCGGTCGAAAAGGCGCCCAGGGCACCGTAGGTGCAGGTATGGC
>CAKRPM010000112.1 GCA_934378025.1 uncultured Eubacteriales bacterium
GCTGTTGTTTTCAATTTGTCAGAAATTGATTATTGGAAATGGCGAAACAGCGCCAATGCGTCGGACAGCAGCAAGGCCATTTCTTCCGGCGTTTTTCGGTCATGCAGTTCCAGCCACAATCGAATGATGTTGTAGTGCTCAATGCTGACGGTCATCATAAAAACACGCTCGGTTTCCTCATCATCACAAAAGGGAGCGCCCCATATTTTGTCACGTACGTCGGCAAGGTGTTTGTCAAAAAAGTCAATCATCAGATGATCCAGATGATTTCTTTTTAAGCATTGAAAAAACGTCAAATGCTGATTTACAAATCCGACGATCGCAACCGAAAGATACGCTCTGTTTTTGAGCGGAAGCTGATCAAGCGCGGCAATGTAATCGGGGAAAATGCTTTCAAACAGATAGAAAATAATATCGGACTTTCCACCAAAGGCTCTGTAGAATGTGCGTCTTGAAAGATCGGCCTTTTGCGCAATTTCGGATACGGTGATGTCGGCATAGTCTTTCTTTTTCAGCAGTGTATAGAAAGCGTCTGCGATCCATTTTTTGCTGAGCTCTTTTTGCCGCTCCTGATGTGTCATAATGCCCTCCTGTCACAAAAAACGATTGTTGTAGCACTTGTTGCAAAAGCGTTGAATATCCGCTGCCTTTATTATACAATAGAGGTCGTGATGGCGCAAGTGTGACATTATAAATGTTTTGGCAGAAAGGAACAAAAGATGAGGGTGATTTATCGGGACGGCACGATGGCCGAATGTCCCAAAGAGGAAGAGGTGCATATTTTGCGGCATACAGCCGCCCATATTATGGCGCAGGCAGTGAAACGCCTGTATCCTCATGCAAAATTTTCGTATGGTCCGGCCGATGATCAGGGCTTTTATTATGATGTGGATTTCGGAGATACCAAACTTTCAAAAGATGATTTGAGTGCCATTGAGGCGGAAATGCGCAAAATTGTCAAAGAGAATTTACCGATCAAGCCGTTGACTCTTCCGCGCAGCGAGGCGATTGCACTGATGAGGCAACGCGGTGAGGACTATAAAGCAGAGTATATCGGTGATCTGCCGGACAATGCGGTGATCAGCTTCTATCGGCAAGGGGAATATACGGATCTGTGCGTCGGCCCGCATTTGTGTTTTACCAAGGCGCTGAAAGCCTTTAAATTGTTGGATGTATCGGGCGCTTACCGAAAAAATGACAGCGGCGATAAAATGCTGACCCGTATTCGCGGCACGGCGTTTCTCTCTCAAAGCGAGCTGGAGCGCTATCTGGAACGGTTAGCCGAAGCTAAAAAGCGGGATCATCGGCGCATCGGAAAAGAAATGGGCTTATTTATGTTCAGCGATGAAGCACCCGGTTTTCCGTTTTTCCTGCCGAAGGGCATGCTTTTAAAAAACGCGTTGATCGACTATTGGCGGGAAATTCACGGGCGCGAAAATTATGAGGAGGTTTCCACACCGCTGATTATGAACCGTCGGCTGTGGGAAAACAGCGGGCATTGGGATCACTACAAGGATAATATGTACGCCACGACCATTGACGAGGATACCTACTGTGTCAAGCCGATGAATTGTCCCGGCGGCGTTTTGGTTTATCGCAGCCGCTCCCACAGCTACCGTGATTTGCCGCTTAGAATCGGCGAGCTTGGGTTGGTGCATCGCCATGAAATGCGCGGGGCGCTGCACGGTCTGTTTCGCGTTCGCTGTTTTACGCAGGATGACGCACATATTTTTATGCGAAGAGAGCAGATCACCGATGAGATTGTCGGCGTCGTCCATTTGATTGATGAGGTTTACAGCCGTTTTGGATTTAAGTATTCCGTAGAGCTGTCAACCCGCCCTAAGGACAGCATGGGCAGTGATGAGGATTGGGAAGCCGCGACAAAAGGGCTTGGGCGGGCGCTTGAGCAGCTCCGGCTGCCTTATACGATCAATGAGGGGGACGGCGCTTTTTACGGTCCGAAAATCGATTTTCATTTGGAGGACTCGCTTGGACGTACCTGGCAGTGCGGCACAATTCAGTTGGATTTTCAAATGCCGCAGAATTTCGGCTTGGAATACATTGACGAAAAAGGGGAAAAGCAGCGCCCGATTATGATTCATCGGGTTTGCTTCGGGTCGATTGAACGCTTTATCGGCATATTGACAGAGCATTTTTCCGGAAAATTCCCCGTATGGTTGGCCCCCACGCAGGTCAAGATACTCACGGTGTCGGAAAAAAGCGCCGATTATGGGCGGGAAGTGTATGACGCGCTGCGCTGTGCAAAAATCCGTTGCGCGTTGGATACCCGCAATGAGAAAATCGGCTATTTGATCCGTGAGGCACAGCTGATAGAGCGTGTTCCGTATATGATTATTGTCGGACAAAAAGAGGCGGAGAAAAAAACGATTTCCGTTCGAAAGCGGGATACCGCGAAAACAGAAACCATGATGCTTGGCGATTTTACGGATAGACTTTGTTTTGAAATCGAGCATCGAAAGGATATATAGATCCGCTATGGGTCAAACGGATTTGGCGGCTGACAGGGAAACAAAACACACTGTCGGCCGCCGTTTTCGGTTGTATGGTAAATTTTCGAGTTTGCAATTTTTCTCCCAAAAAACACAAATGCGCTTGACAAACGGAAAAGAGAGGTTTATAATACATAACAGTGTTATGAAACAGTGTTATTCATTTAAAGGACGGTGAACGTATGGCCAAACAGATCGAGGGCGTAGCGGAGCGTGTAATCTCTGCGGCAAAGCAGGAATTTCTGGAAAAAGGATATGTTGAAGCGTCCTTGCGCACGATCGCCGCGGCGGCAGATACCAGTACAAATTCAATTTATGTCCGCTTTGGGGACAAAGAGGGGCTGTTTTCCGCCATCGTCGAACCGGTACTCAGTGAAATGATCGAACGGTTTATCCATATTCAGGAGCAGTTTCATCAGATGTCGCCGAGCGAGCAGGCAGCGATCATGCCGAAATACGCAGACGGCGGCACATCGGTGCTGATCGATTATATGTATGAGCATCTTGATGAATTTCGCCTGCTGCTTGACGCGTCCTACGGCACGCGGTTTCACAATTTCGTGGACGAGCTTGTCCGTATCGAGGTCGAATATACCTACAAGTATATGGAAGCTGTCGGCTACCCGGATAAATTCGGCGATGCGGTGACAGAAAAGTTGCTGCACATCGTAACCACCTCGCGCTTTGAAAGCATATTTGAGATCATCCGTCACGGTATGAGCCGCCAAGAGGCGTCCGAATATATTGAACTGTTGAGTCGGTATCATCGCTGCGGATTTCTTGAGATTTTCGGTAAGGCTGTGCAATAATGTTAAAGATAGGCTGTCTGAAACGGCAGCCTTTCCATAAACCCGGCGGTTAGATGCCGCTAACTCAAAAAGGAGGTTATCATTCATGAAAGAACAAAGCCCGGTAGGGCGAATTTGGACACTCGGTGAGCGGGAACACGGCAAGCTGATTGTCGCGGTTATTCTGGCCGTGCTCGGCGTTGCCTGCGGCATGGCACCGTACTTTGCCGCGGCAAAAATCATCGTGTTGCTGCTTGGCGGGGAGACGGCATTTTCGGCATATCTGCCGTGGCTGTTGACGGCGCTCGGCGGTTTTCTGATCCGAACGGTGCTGTATAACGGCGCCCTCGGCATATCCCACAAGGCAACCTTTAATATTTTAAAAACCATCCGTCAAAAGCTTCTGGCGAAGTTGCCCCGTCTGCCCCTCGGCACGGTGATGGATACGTCGAGCGGCAAGCTCAAGGAAACGATTGTCGATCAGGTGGACAGCATGGAAACCACCCTTGCACATCTGTTTCCCGAGATGACGGCCAACATCGTCACGCCGCTGCTGACGGTTGTGTATCTGTTGATTCTTGACTGGTGGCTGGCGCTTTTGTCATTGGCGGTGTTTCCCATTGCGTTTTTCTTTATGATGATGGTGATGGGCGGTTATGCCAAGGACTATGAGGGGGCGGTCAGGGCGACAACCGAAATGAGCGGTACCATGATTGAGTACATAAACGGCATTGAGGTCATCAAAGCGTTCAATCAGGGCAAAGCGTCCTATACCAAGCTTACCGACAAAGTCCGCGCCAATGCGCAGTATTATTACGATTGGATGCGCCGTAGTCAGCTGGGTATGTCGATGGCATACGCCTTTTTCCCGGCCCAGATGCTGACGATTCTGCCGTTTGGCTGGCTGTTTTATACGCACGGCACGCTCACGGTGGAAACTTTCGTTACGGTAATTATTCTTGCGCTCGGGATGGCAGCTCCGATCGTGGCTGCGTTCAATTTCGTCGATACGCTGGCGCAGGTCGGCACGACGGTTTCGCAGGTGGATGAAATTTTAAAAGCCGAGGAGCAGGAACACGGCACGCAAAACGTTGTGTTTTCCGATCATAATATTGAGCTTGAAAATGTTTCCTTCGGCTATCACGATGATCAAGAAATTTTGCATGATGTCACGCTTTCTGTGCCGCAGAACGGCATGACGGCGTTGGTCGGCCCGTCGACCGCCATCAGGTTGATCGGGTCGTTCCCCAGCGCGGTCCGCGTGGCGTCGTCGAGCTGCTGCGCACCCGTCTGCCACGCGTTGGACAGGGCCACGACGTGGTCGATCTGGACGTCGTCCGCGGCGCTCTTCCTGAACGGGACCGTCCTCCCGGTGTAGGGGTCGGTCAGCGTGCCGGCGACCACGACGCAGCCGCTCGAACCGGGCCGCAGCGTCGCGTCGTCGAGGTCCCGCCGCAGGACGTCGTTGCGCTGGTCGCAGCCGTTGCGGTCGACGTCGGTCCAGGCGGCTCCGAACCGCTCCCGCTCGTACCCCGTCCTCGGCGCCCGCCCCTTGACGGGGAGCGCCGCCAGCGCCGACGCCGCGTCCCCGGACGTCACCGGAGTGCTCCGGACGGCCACGTGGTCGAGCACGGCGCACCCAGACAG
>CAKRPM010000113.1 GCA_934378025.1 uncultured Eubacteriales bacterium
GTCCTGCGACGAACCGCGGCTGACATAGATTGTTACCGTATCGCTGGCCAGGTTAACCTCATCTCCCGCCGCAATACTGGTTCGAACGACATATCCCTCTTTTACGCTGTCGCTGTAAATGCGCACCACTTGGAAAGGAATCGAATTGCTGTCAAAGATTTCCTTGGCTTCGCTCTCGGATTTTCCGATCACATCCGGCAGCGGAATGGTTTCAACACCCGAGCTCACATAAACGCCGATTTCCGTGCCGTCTTTAACCATGGTAAATTCGGCAATGGTCTGTGAAAGAATCGTGCCTTTTTTCTTTTCGCTCGGCTTTTCGCCTTTTTTCACAATTTTGAAATGAGCATAGGCGTCATCCCCTACAATCTCATCAAAAATCTTATCGGTCAAATTGGGCACTTCATACGTGGTTTCTGCCACAACATCCGGCCACACAAACATGCCGATTGCCACCAAAACAAATGCCAAAAAAGCAGCAACCACGCCGCCCGCAATCGGCAGCTTAGTGGAAAGCTTTCGTTTTTGCGCCTTAGTGAGCGGTGCGTCTTCCTGCGGTTCCGCCGACTCATCCGCCTCTTCCGTCTCCTCGATTTGCTCCGATGCCGACGGTTGCGGCAAATCAACCTGAGCATATTCGTCAAAATGGAAAATATAATTCGGATTGCCCTCAATCCGCTCGATATCCGCCAGCATATCCGACGCCTCGGCATATCGATCCGCCGGGTTTTTCATCATGGCTTTTAGGATGATCTGCTCCAATCCGACCGGAATATTTTCATTTAAATCACGCGGCAAAACCGGTTGCTCTTGAATCTGCATCAAAGCAACGGATACCGCATTGTCCCCGTCAAAAGGCAAACTGCCGGTGACAAACTGATACAGCATAATGCCGATAGCATATATATCCGTACGTTCATCCAGCGCGTCGCCGCTGGCTTGCTCCGGGCTGATATAATGCACCGATCCCAGTGCCTCGTCGCTCAGCGTTTGCGTTTCAAAATCGGAGACTTGCGCAATGCCGAAATCCATCACCTTGATGGTTCCGTCTTGTAAAAGCATAATATTTTGCGGCTTGAGATCCCGATGAACCACACCGCGTTCATGCGCATGCTGTACCGCGGAGAGAATCTGTTTAATATAATGCGTTCCCTCATGCCATTCCAAAAGGCCGACGGAATCAATATATTCTTTCAGTGTAACACCGTCAAGATATTCCATGGCAATAAACAAAATATCGCCGTCCAGCGAGACATCATAGATGTCCACGATATTTTTATGTGACAAGAGCGTAATCGCCTTAGACTCCAAGGTAAAGCGATGGCGAAACTCTTCATTTTTCATATATTCGTCTTTGAGAATTTTCACCGCGACATTACGCGCCAGCAAATGATCATACGCCTTGTAAACGACCGCCATGCCGCCCACACCGATGATTTCATTAATTTGATAACGTCCATTTAAAATCTGTCCGATATATCTTTCCATAAAGTCCTCCGAAACCTTTGCTATTTTTGAATTATCAGCGCCGTTATATTGTCGCCGCCGCCCTTTTCGTTGGCAAAATCAATCAATTTTTGTGTCATCCCCGTCGGCGACAAACGTGCCGACATCAGCCTTTGAAGCATTTCGTCGCTGCAATAGTTGGACAGTCCGTCACTGCACAGCAACACACGGTCATCGGAACGGACCGTATATGTATAGAAATCAAAATCCACAAAATCGTCAACGCCGACCGCCCGGGTAATCAAATTTTTCCGCGGATGCGTTCGAGCCTCTTCCTTGCTGATTTTCCCCATATCCACCAATTGCTGCACCGCAGAATGATCAACCGAAAGCTGTGTGAGCAAGCCGTCGGAGTATAGATAGGCGCGGCTGTCGCCGATATTGGCAATAAACAGATCGTTTTCCAGGATAATCGCCGCCACCATGGTCGTCCCCATACCGTACAGCGATTCCTCCCGGCGGCTGCTTTCATACAAATAGTCATTGGCCGCGTTAATGGCTTTTTTCAGCGTTTGGCGCATGGAGGCGGCAGAAATCTCCCCCTGTAGTGCCGTACGTAAGCTTTCGGTAATGATTTGCACGGCGTTATGACTGGCAAAGCGACCGCCGTTGGCACCGCCCATACCGTCGCATACCACACCGCATGCCAAATTCTGCCCGATTGTAAAATAAGCATAAGCATCCTGATTTTCATGTCGGACGCGTCCTATGTTGGAATTGGCCGCAATAATCAAAGCGTTCCCTCCTTTTCCATACGTTTACTCCTAAGTTGACCGCAGGAAGCGGATATATCCGCACCGAGCGTTCGTCTGACGGTAGCATTAAGACCCTTTTGTGTTAAAATATTTTGAAATGCGAGCACGGCTTTTTTATCAGACGGCGAATACTTTCCGTCTTTAATTTTATTCACCGGTATCAAATTGATATGGCAAAGTTTTCCGTGCAGCAATCGCACCAGTTCATTGGCACATTCGGCGCTGTCATTTACGCCTTCCACCAAGGTATATTCAAAGGATATGCGTCGTCCGGTCACTTTTTGATAAGCCCAACAAGCCTCCAAAAGGCCGGCAATCGAGTATTTTCTGTTAATCGGCATCATTTTACTGCGCAGTTCATCAAACGGCGCATGCAGCGAAACCGAAAGCGTAATAGGATAGTTCTGCTCGGCCAAACGGGCAATTCCCTCCGTCAGTCCGCAGGTGGATACGGATATATGCCGATAGCCGATGCAAATTCCTTTCGGATGATTGACAATCCGCAAAAATTGATTTACATTCTCAAAATTGTCAAGCGGCTCGCCGATACCCATCATAACGATATTGCTGATCGTAATCCCCATATCACGGGAAGCGTATAAAATTTGGTCAAGAATTTCAGACGGTGCAAGATCCCTGATCTTTCCGCCGCGCGTCGATTGGCAAAATGTGCATCCCATACGGCACCCGACCTGTGAAGAAACACAAATCGTATAACCGTGATGATAATTCATCACAACGCTTTCAATAAAATTCCCATCATTTAAACGATACAGATATTTTACCGTTCCGTCAAGTCTTGAAACGAATTTTTTTTCAACATTTACAAAAGAAATTTGCGCCGTTTCTTTTAACCCGGCAATCATGCTTTTGGGCAAATCGGTCATTTCCTCAAAATTTCGGACGCCGCGGTGCATCCAAGCAAAGATTTGATCGGCACGAAATTTCGGATATCCGCACGCGCTCGCCCATTCCCGAAGCTGTTCCGGGGTTTTTGATTTTAAATCTGTCATGCTTTTTCAATCTCCGCCCAATAAAAACCGTCCGTTTGATCCGTCTGCGGCAAAAATAATCGATCGTCCTTTATGTGAATATGCGGGATTTTTTCCAAAAGCCGCTCATTTTCTTCGCGATTGACGGTGCAGGTCGAATAAATCAGTTTTCCGCCGTCTTTCAAATAGCAAAGTCCGTTTTCCAAAATTTCGCGCTGCGTTTCCGTCAGCGAAAAATCCGTCATATTTTTATAACGAATATCGGGCTTTTTTTGTAAAATTCCCAACCCGCTGCACGGAACATCGCACAAGACTCGATCCGCCCGACCGATCAAATCGGGCAGTTTTTGACGTGCATCCGCACAAATGAAGGTGATATTATCAATCCCCAGGCGCTGTGCCTGTCGGCGCATTAACGCAATTTTATGCTCATGAATATCAATAGCAAAAATCTCTCCCTTGTCCCGCATACGATACGCGGCGGCAAACAGCTTTCCGCCCGGTGCGCTGCAACAATCCACAACGGTTTGACCGGCTTCCGTTTCCAAATGCCGAACCGCCTCATAAGAAGCGCGGCCGATAAAATGAAAGAGTCCCTGACGATATGCCGTTAGATGTTCCGGATGTGTTTTTAAATGAAGGCAAAGCAAGCCGTCGGTCAACACTTCGGCAGCGACGCCCTCCTGTTTCAATAATGCTATCAACGACTCATCATCGGTTTTCAAAAGATTTACGGCCGCGGTCGCCGTTGCGGTATCCATTTGTTCGATTGCCGAAAAATACTGTTCGGCAAACACCGCACCGTACTGCTCGCAAAGTAAATCACAAATGGTTTTATCCACCGAAAATCGAACGCTTAAAAACCGCTCATCCTCCGGCGGAGGCAGTTGTATGGTTGGATAGGCGTCGGCCAATCGACGCAGTACGGCGTTTACAAAGCCTGCGCTTTTGGATTGACCGTTCTTTTTTGCAAGCTCAACCGACGTATTGCATGCCGCCGAAGCCGGTACTTCCAAACAAATAATTTGATACAATCCCATGCGCAAAATATTTCGCGTCACAATATGTATTTTGCGAAACGGGATGCTGGACATCGCCGCAATATAGTAGTCCAGCGTAATTTTTCGTTCAATGGTGCCGTAGACCAGACGGGCACAAAAAGCGCGATCCGTCTGATTTTTAAAGGCCTCCAGTTTTTGTGCCAGTAATAGGTTGGGGTAGCTTTTTTCGCGATCCCAACGTATCAAACAGTCCAAAGCCGTTTGTCGTGCATTGTTCATCGATTTCTCCTCCGCACGCGCAGCAAAAAGGAAAGAAAATTCATCAAAGCCGTAATCATTGCGGCCACATACGTCATTGCCGCGGCGGAAAGCACTTTTTTTACACCGATCACGTCACTTTGGGCAAAATTTGCGGCTTGTATCTGCCGCACCGCCCGCCGACTTGCATTAAACTCAACCGGCAAAGTGATCAGCTGAAAAAGGAAAATAATCAAAAAGCAAATAATTGCCAACTCCAAAAGCTGAGAAAGCTCAAAGACCACCGATAAAACAACCAGCGGATAAATCAATGCCGAACTGATATTGGTAATTCCGACAACAGCGCTTCGCAAATACATCGGAAAATACTGACTTTTGTACTGTAGGGCATGCCCGCATTCGTGCGCCGCAATACCGATGGC
>CAKRPM010000114.1 GCA_934378025.1 uncultured Eubacteriales bacterium
CTTTAATATTGTCCTCTTCCAATACATAAATCAGCTTCGGAAATGCGGGGGTAATCCAAACGCCCTTTTCATTTTTCACGCCTTGATAGCGCTGCGTCAGCGTTTCCTCGATAATCATGGCAAGATCTTTTTTCTCTTGCTCGTTTTTGGCCTCGTTTAAGTACATAAATACCGTGACAAACGGAGCCTGCCCGTTGGTGGTCATCAAGGTGACCACCTGATACTGAATCATCTGCACACCTTTGCGGATTTCTTCCCGCAGGCGTTTTTCCGTAATTTTATTGAGCTGCTCATCCGCCAAATCCACGGAAATTTCGCCCATCTCCTCAATCACCTGCGCCCGAATCCGTTTCCGGCTGATGTCCACAAACGGTGCCAGATGCGTCAGAGAGATGCTTTGTCCGCCGTATTGGCAGGAGGCAACCTGCGCGATGATCTGCGTGGCAATGTTGCAGGCCGTGGAAAAGGAATGGGGCTTTTCAATCAGCGTACCGCTGATGACCGTTCCGTTTTGCAGCATATCCTCCAAATTCACCAAGTCGCAGTTATGCATGTGCTGTGCAAAATAATCCGCGTCATGGAAATGAATCAAACCGTTTTCATGTGCGTCAACCACCTCGCGCGGCAGCAAAATCCGTTTGGTAATATCCTTGCTGACCTCACCCGCCATATAGTCGCGCTGAACGCTGTTAACCGTCGGGTTTTTGTTGGAATTTTCCTGTTTTACCTCTTCATTATTACATTCAATGAGGGAGAGGATTTGTTCATCCGTCGTATTGGATTTCCGTACCAGGGCACGGTTATAACGATATGTAATATAGTTACGAGCAACGGCGAAAGCGCGTTGATTCATGATCTGATCTTCCACCATATCCTGAATTTCCTCAACGCTTAACGCCCGTTTCATATTCAGTGCGGCACGCTCCACATCCTCCGCGATTCTCTTGATCTGAATTTCATCCATGCGCTCGCTGGGGACCACTGTTTCGTTGGCCTTGGTTACGGCGCGCTCGATCTTCTCGGGCCTAAATTCAACCTCGGAACCGCTTCTTTTAATAATCTTCATGCTTCATTCCCTCACAGTCTTTCGTAATTCGCCTCTATATGATAGCACAACATCTTGTGTTTTGTAAATAGAAATACCATATATTTTGTTTTTTCGGCGGAATTACCAAAAATAAAAAAATCCTATACCGAAAACCCGCAAAAACGTGCACACGCTTTTTGGAAAATTCGTGAAAATGCCCAAAAGAAAATTTTTTCGCCCTCGGCCAAACGCCGAGGGCGAAAGATTATCTTCTTTTTTTGCGTCCGAAGGAAAGCTGAATTTCTTTTTTATGCGGTGTGCGCGGGGCGGGACGAACCAGTGCGTTTTTCCCCATCCCGATCAAATCGCTCCGCCCGGCTTTGATCAGCGCCCGCCGCACCGTTGCGGCATTTTCGGGTCGGGCATATTGCAGCAATGCCCGCTGCATTTGCTTTTCCTCCTTGGTGCGCGCCACATAAACCGTCTCCCCGGTCAGCGGATCCAGCCCCGTATAAAACATACAGGTTGAAATGGTGCCCGGCGTCGGGTAGAAATCCTGAACCTGCTCGGGGCGCAGTTTGATTTCCTTAAGATAGCACGCAAGCGTTATGGCGTCTTCCAAGCGGGAACCCGGATGGGAAGACATTAAATACGGCACTATGTACTGCCGCTTGCCGCAGGCGGAGGAAAGCTCGAAATACCGTTTACGAAAGCGGTTATATACCGCGATTTCCGGTTTTCCCATACAGCGCAGCACATGATCGCTGCAATGCTCGGGCGCCACTTTCAGCTGACCGCTGACATGATCGCGCACCAGCTTTTTGAAAAACCGCTCGTCCGAATCATACACCAAATAGTCAAAGCGAATCCCGCTGCGAATGAATACCTTTTTTACGCCCTTGACCTGCTCGATTCGGCGCAGCAATTCAATATATTCACTGTGATCCACTTCCAGATTTTTGCAGGGTTTGGGTGCCAAACACTTTCGATGCAGGCAAACGCCCTTTTCGAGCTGCAATTTGCATGAGGGCGCCCTGAAATTTGCCGTCGGCCCTCCGACATCATGAATATACCCTTTAAAATCCGGCATCGCGGCAATTTTTTCCGCCTCTGCCACACAGCTTTCAATGCTGCGGGATCGTACGGTTCGCCCCTGATGAAACGCAAGCGCACAAAAATTGCATGCGCCGAAGCACCCGCGATTGTGCGTAATGGAAAAGCGAACCTCTTCAATGGCGGGAATTCCGCCCATTTTGTCATACACCTTCGGGTAGCCCCGCTCATACGGAAGCGCATAAACCGCGTCCAGCTCTTCCCTCGAAAGGGGCGGCATCGGCGGATTTTGCACCAGTTGCCGATCGCCGTAAAATTCCACCACCGCTTTTCCGCGGATGTCATCCTGCTGACGGTATTGCTCGCCGAATGCTTTCGCATACAGCTTTTTATCGGCGGCAATATCCTCGTATTGCCAGCCGCCCACTGTATCAAAATGCGGGGTAAAGTCCTTTTCCGCCAGGAAAACCGTTCCGCGGACATCGCGGATTTTGCCGATCGGCACCCCTCTGTCCATCAGGTGTGCCACTCGGCGCAGAATATTTTCCCCCATCCCGTAGGTCAGCAGATCCGCGCCGCTGTCCACCAAGATGCTTTTCATCACCCGATCATCCCAATAATCATAGTGAGCAAATCGCCGCAGACTCGCCTCCAGGCCGCCCAAAATAATCGGAATATCACTGAACGCCTGCCGAATCATCCGACTGTACACAATGCAGGCACGATCCGGGCGCTTGCCCGTTTGCCCGCCCGGCGAATAATAATCATAATTTCGTTTGCGGCGCGCCACCGTATAATGCGCAACCATTGAATCAATGTTTCCCGCCGTCACCAAAAAGCCGAGTCTGGGGCGGCCGAACTGCTCAAAATCGCGGGGGCTTTTCCAATCGGGCTGTGCCAAAACGGCGATGCGCAATCCCATCTCTTCCAGCACCCGGGAAATAATGCTCACTCCAAAAGACGGATGATCCACATAAGCGTCCCCCGTCACATATACAAAGTCCACCTCGCTCCAGCCGAGCGCGCGCACCTCTTTTTGATTCATCGGCAAAAACGCCATGACTGCCTCCTTTAGAAAAAAGGGGATTTCGCTCGAAATCCCCTATTCGCTGATTTTCTGAATACTCGCGCCTAGTGCATTGAATTTTTCCACAATGTTTTCATACCCGCGCTCGATGTACTCGATCTCTTCAATTTCGGTCACACCGCTGGCAATCAAGCCGGCAATGATGATTGCCGCGCCCGCTCTCAAATCGCATGCCCGTACCGGTGCGCCGGTCAAATGGCTCGGTCCGTTCACCGTGGCAATATCGCCGCCCACGGTGATATCCGCCCCCATGCGTTTCAACTCTTCCACATAACGGAAGCGGCTCTCCCAAATATTTTCCTGAATGGTACTCTGCCCGTCAATGGTGGTCATCAGCACGGCGGTTTGCGGCTGCATGTCCGTCGGGAAACCGGGATACGGCATTGTTTTCACCCGGGCGCTTTGCAATTCTTTTTCGGTAACTACTCGAATGGAGTCGTCATATTCCTCCACCGTCACATTCATTTCCCGCAGCTTTCCGGTAATGCACTCCATGTGCTTGGGGATAACATTTTTAATCAAAACATCCCCGCGTGTGGCCGCCGCCGCCATCATAAAGGTACCCGCCTCGATTTGATCGGGGATGACCGCATAGGCGCCGCCGCCCAACCGTGCCACGCCGCGGATTTTAATAACATCCGTGCCCGCGCCCGAAATGTTGGCGCCCATAGCGTTTAAAAAGTTGGCAACGTCAACAATATGCGGCTCCTTGGCGACATTTTCCAAAATGGTCAGCCCCTTGGCCTTGCACGCGCCCAACATGGCATTGATGGTTGCGCCGACGCTGACAACGTCAAAATAAATCCGTGTGGAATTCAGCGACGCGGTTTCGCACAGCACACTGCCGTGCTCGATACTGACCTGAGCGCCCAATCCTTTAAAGATTTTAATATGCTGATCAATCGGTCTGGCGCCCAGCGCACAGCCCCCGGGCAATGCCACGGACGCCTTGCCGCAGCGCCCCAACAGCGCCCCCAAAAAGTAGTACGACGCTCTGAGCTTTTTGGCATATTGATAGCCGACCTCATGCGTTTTCACCGGGCGGCAGTCCACGCTGAGCGTATCCCCCTCCCAGCGCACCACGGCGCCCATCGAAGACAAAATATCAATTATATTTAAAACGTCGCTGATCCGCGGCACATTTTCAATATGGCAAACGCCGTCCACCAACAATGTTGCGGGCAAAATGGCAACCACTGCATTCTTTGCCCCGGAGATTACAACCTCCCCCGCAAGGCGAACGGGACCGGAAACCAAAAATTTGTTCATGCCTGTCCTCCATCAAGAGTAGTTTCTTAAGTTTATTGTAGCACATTCCGAAAAAAAAATAAAGTCCCATTTGCAGCTTTTTCAAAAAAGCCGGGGCGCTGCGTCGGGCAAAGCGAATTTTCCGATGTTCATGCCGCCTTTCCCGCAAACGTTTCCCCCAAAAGAGCATTTTTTTGCTTTACAAAAAAATCATCCCGCCAAAGCCGACAGATTAAGTGGCTTTGGCGGGAAAATCTTTATTTTTTAAAAAGCCTTTCGACTTCCGCGGCACTTATTTACCGAGCAGGGTTTCATAGACCAAATCGCGCACCTTCAGGTGCATGTCAAAATAAGCATAGTTGCAGCCCTTGACCTGCATGGCAATATAAAGGCCGATTTCATTGTCGGGATCCAACAGTACAAACGCGCCCGCGGCGCCGTCCCAGCCGAACTCTCCGATCGGGCTTTTAGCACCCGTCCATTCCGGATGATTCATACAGCGTAC
>CAKRPM010000115.1 GCA_934378025.1 uncultured Eubacteriales bacterium
GGACTCTTCCGACAAGTCCATGTTCGGCAAATTTACCTTCCTTTTTCGAAGTCTGCCAGCGTGTCGATAAGTTTATCGACACGCCGAAGCTGCCTCGGAGAATTCTCCGAGGCAGCTTTTTTACAATTCTGCACCGCCGAAACGATTTTCGACGCCAAAGACGCCTTTTATTGTTCGGGGCGGTAGCGCTCGGCCTGCGCCGTGAACAAGCGGTAGTACTGTCCGCGGGCGTTCATCAACGCTTCATGCGTGCCGCACTCGGCCACTCCGCCGTTTTCCAAAACCACAATGCGATCGGCCGTCGTGGCGCTGGACAGACGGTGCGATACGAAAATCGTGGTTTTATTCTGACGCAGGCGGTCAAACTGACGGTAAATCTCCCGTTCGGCCAGCGCGTCCAATGAGGCGGTCGGCTCGTCCAAAATCAAAATATCCGCGTCCCGATAAAAGGCACGAGCCACCGAAAGCTTTTGCCACTGACCGATGGAAAGCTCGGTGCCGTCCGGCTCGAAATAGCGCATCAACGGCGTGTCGTATCCGTCGGGCAAACGCTCGATAAAATCGGCGGCGTCGGCATACTGCGCCGCGGCGCACACATCGCCCGTCGGTTTTTCCACATCGCCGAACGCGATATTTTCCCGCACCGACACGGCATATTTTCCGAAATCCTGAAAGACAATGCCGTACAGCCGATACAGCTCGTCCAGATCGTACGCTTTGATATTTTGACCGTCCAGCAGTATTTCTCCCTCCGTGGGGTCATACAGGCGGGTAATTAGCTTGATCAGCGTGGTTTTGCCCGCGCCGTTCAGCCCGACCAGCGCTGTCGTCTGCCCCGCAGAAAAGGTCAAATTGATATTTTTGAGCACGTCATGCGTGCCGCCGGGATAGCGGAAGGTGACGTTTTTCAGCTCGATGGTATGCCCGATATGGCGCTGCGGGTGCAATGGGGCGGGCAGCGAGGGCTTAATTGTGACCTCCTCCTCCAAAAAGAGGATCATATTGTCCATAAACAGCGAACCCTCATAGATCAGCGCGCTGCGCGACAGCAGCACCGAAATGGCCGAGGCGATTGCGCTGAGCGCCCCGGTATATACCGAATAATCGCCCACCATTGTCACATGCGTGGCAATCCGATAAAACAGCACACCGTTCATCAGCGCCGTGCAAAACGAAAGGAAAATGCCCCAAAAGCTCTCTTTGAAAATTAAACTTTTCAGTCCCGCAAAATAGCCTTTAAATACATCGTTGTACCGCCCGATCAGCAAATCGGACAAATGAAACAGTCGGATTTCCTTGACCATATCCTTATCGACCAACAATCCGCTGTAATAATCCAGCTGACGGCGATCCTTGGAGCGATGGCGCATATAGCGAAATCCGCGCCGCCGATAATAAAAACTGATGGCGGCATTTAACAAACTGAGCAGCAAAAACAGCACAAAAAAGACAATGCTCCATGCCCCGAGCTTTGAAAGCATCCCCCCCAGCACGGCGATAAAGCTGATCACGCTGATACATTTGGAAATGATTTCAAAAGCAGCCGACAGCATATTGACCGGCCGCATGCCCGCCTCACGATTGGCATTTTCCAGCCGCGCATAAAAATCCGGGCTGTCAAAGGAAGCAAGATCGACGGTTTTGGCCTTTTCCATAATTTTCACGCGCACGTGATTGGTCAGCATTTCCCCCGCCATACGATTGATCATCCGATCCACGCTGTTGGTAATATAATTGACAAATATGTAGCCGAATTGCCACATCAGCGGCAAAATCAGGCTGACCGAAGTGCTGAACGAACGCACCACCTGTTCCAAAAGGTTGGCGGAAATCAACGTGCCCAGCAACGGCATAATACCGCGCACCAGCGCCAAAACCAGCATGGCGATCAACAGCGCGCGACTGGTTTCCCACACCAAGGACACGACATAAAACAGCCGTCGGAGCGCCTGCCCCACCGTTTCATGTAAATAGCGCGGCACATCGCGCACGCCCTTCGGTTTTTCCACATGCCGATGCTCGGCCATCGGCGGCATCGAAGGATTCATAAATTTTTTCCCCCTTATTCGACGCTTTTCAAACTTTCAATCATATCAATGCGCTTGAGTGAAAAGTGCGTAATCATATTTACAATCAGTGTAAAGGCGATGCTGAGCAATGCCGCATACAAAAAGCTCTGCGGGCTGATGTGCCGAATAAAGCGCGCCTTTTCGATTTCCACGGTGCGGATGACCGCATGCGTTAAAAAGTAGCCGCCCAGCCATCCCAGCAAAATGCCGATCGCGGTCAAAAGAATATTTTCCCGTGTAATAAAAGCGTCCACCTCACGATCGTAAAAGCCCAGCACTTTCAAGGTGGCAATTTCCCGCTTGCGCTCGGTAATATTGATGCTGGACAAATTGTACAACACCACAAAGGCCAGCAGCGATGCCAGCACAATCAAAATCAGCACCACTTTATTCAGCGAGGTCAGCATATCGTCCACCGATCGGGTCAGCGTACTGATCAGACTGACGCCGATGATATGATCGCAAGACAGCAGTTTTTGCTCGAGATTTTCCTGATCGACGGTATGAAAATACACCACATTGGGCGAATAGGTGCCGCCCTCGCTTTCAAATACCTCGGGACTCATGAAAAGATAGTGCCCCAGATAACACTTGACCACGCCGCGTACTGTAAAGGTGTACTGCTTTCCATCTGTGTCGGCCACGGTCACCGTATCCCCCGTTGAAATGCCCGAAAGCGCGGCGTACTTTTCGGTAATCAATACGCCGTCGTCAGGCAGCGGCAGGACTTGATCGCTTTCAACATCGGTAAAGCGCACGATGCCCTCCGTTTGATCGGAAGCAAAGAGCGTCAGGGTAAAGCGATCCTGCTGCACCGAAAGATTTTCCGCCGCCGAAAAATCTTTGATTTGCGGCAGGGCAAAATCCGCTTTGTCATATTCGCTGACATAGCTCATACCGTCAAAGGTAAACACGCCGCCGTACTGATATTCGGTCAAATCCACAATCGCGTCCTTAATGCCGAATCCGCACAAAATCAGCGCCGTGCAACCCATAATGCCGCCCACGGTCACCAGCACCCGCTTTTTATAGCGAAAGAGATTGCGCAACGTCACCTTTTGCGAAAAGGTCAGCCGTTTCCATAAAAAGCCGATTTTCTCCGGCAAAACGCGTTTGCCCGCCGGCGGCGCCTTGGGCCGCAGCAGCTGACCCGGCCGCTCCCGCAGAACGCGGTTGACCGTCAACACCGTTGTGCCGCACACGCACAGCATGCTCACGCCCAGTCCCAACGCGGTAAACAGAACGTGCACGCTCAGCGTAATCCGCGGCAGTGTGAACAGCATACCGTAGATATTGGAAATTAACAGCGGAATAATCACGCCCCCGGACAGCCCGCCGGCAAGTCCGCCGATCATGGTGGCCGAAAAAGCGAATAATAAATACTTGGTCAAAATGCGCCGATTGTCAAAACCCATTGATTTCAGCGCGCCGATTTCACTGCGATCTTCTTGTACAAAGCGGTTCATGGAAATCAGGCTGACCAGCACCGCCACCAAAAAGAAAATCACGGGGAAAATCGCGCTGAGGTTTTCCACACTGGCCGTATCATCCAGATAATCACGGTAGGTTGCGTCGTCCGTTCGGTCGTAATACAGCCATTTCGGCGCCTCAATATCTTCAATTTCTTTGGCCTTTTCGGCAAACTTCTCCTCCGCCTTTTGCCGATTTTTTTGATAATCGTCCCATCCGCTTTGGTATTTTTCAAGATTTTCGTTGTATTGCGCCCACCCGGTTTGGTAGCTTTGCTCGCCCCGCTCTAAGGCGACTTGTCCGTTTTGAAGCTGCGCCTTTTGTTCCGAGAGGGCGGTTTTCGCATTTTGCAGCGCCGAAAGCGTCCGGACGGCTTGCTGCGATCCGGCTTCGGCTGCGGCTTTCAGTGCCGCCATCGTCGCCGCGTCCGGTTGTTGCGCCGCAAGTGTTTTTTCGGCATTTTCGATCTGCGCCTCGGCATTTTGCAGTTGTGCGCGCTGTTCTTCCAGCGTTCGGCGGCTTTCCTCCAAGGTTGCCGCAGCCGCGTCCAACGCCGCTTTGCTGTCCTCCAGTTCTTCCTTCGCCGCGTCCAGCTTGTCAAACGCCTTTTTCTTTTCATCCGAAAGCGTTTGATACGCCTCGGCCTGAATTTCTTTTAAGCGCGCCGTGCAGCGTGACTGCGCCAAAGAGCGCACCGCCGTTTCGGCCGCGTCGGCAGCCGCAAGGTATGCCTCGCTCCCCGTTTGCTCCGCCAGGGCGCCTGTTGCCGTTAGATAAATGCCGTCAAAATAATCGCTTGTAAAGGACGCCTCCGCCGTATAGGCGTAAAAATTGACGACGCCCGCGCCGACATTGGTATTCCCCCGATTGGCGTTCAGTTTCACACTGTTAAAGTATAAGCTGCTGCGTACCACGCCCGTAATGCGAAAATCCCCCGAAAGCTTATCGGTGGACAGGGCAATGCTGTCCCCGACGGCAAGGCCGGTTTTGTCCAGCAAATTCTGCTCGACCGCGATTTCATTTTTGCCCGGCTGCTTGCCCGAAATCAAATCGACGGTGCAAAGGGACTGCGGCAGGCTTTGCACCCGCAGCACATAGTGATCCTCCCCATGGGTAAATTCGCCGTCCGACTGCCGATAGCCCTGCGCGCCCGCCGTTTCGGGCAGTGCGCTCAGCGCCGAGACATCCCCTTCCGTCAGCCCCATGGTCGATACAATGCGCAAATCGTACTGCCGATGCGCGTCCAAATAATCATCCAGCGCCCGCATCATATCGGGCGTGGTGGCCTGCAAGCCGACGAAAACAAATACCCCCAGAAAGCTCATGGTCATCAGCGACACAAACCGCGGCGAATTGCGCCGAATGGTGCGC
>CAKRPM010000116.1 GCA_934378025.1 uncultured Eubacteriales bacterium
CACAGATTGAGCAGTGTAAAAATGTTTTGTCGCGTATCATGCAGGCATATAGCTAAGGAAAAAACGGAGGAACTATGAAAGAAACTAATGAAAAAAAGCTGAGTCTCGGTCAAAATCTTTTTGAAATACTGGAGTCATTTGCCATGGCTGTGGTATTTGTTGTATTGATTTTTACCTTGGTATTTCGTATTTTCATCGTCAGCGGACCGTCCATGCTGCATACGCTGACCGATGGGGACAGAATTATCGTTTCTAATTTGTTTTTTACTCCGAAGACGGGGGATGTCATCGTTTTTTCGGGGGATTACAATAACGGCGAAGTACTTGTAAAGCGCGTAATTGCCACAGAGGGGCAGACGGTGGACATTAACAGCAGCGGTCAGGTCGTTTTAAACGGTGAGGTGCTGGAGGAGACGTATCTTGACAGCGGTATGATTACCGTTGCCAGAGATACCATTTTGCCCTATACGGTCGGCAAGGATGAACTTTTTGTGATGGGGGACAATCGCACGGTTTCTCTGGACAGCCGTTCCACCAAAATCGGTGTGGCGGATACCCATAAGGTGCTCGGAAAAGTAATTTTCCGACTTTTCCCGAACACAGGTGTTGTTCAAAGCAGCAAGTAAAATCGGTGCGTCTGCGGACGCTGACTGAAAACCATAGGGAAGCGGTAG
The DNA here is from genome assembly GCA_934378025.1 of uncultured Eubacteriales bacterium. GTDB lineage: Bacteria > Bacillota > Clostridia > Oscillospirales > QAKW01 > Firm-08. Next base: position 675 of record CAKRPM010000116.1, read on the forward strand.
AAAAATGAATGAAAATCAAATGAAAATCAATTGGTATCCGGGGCACATGACAAAGGCCAGGCGGATGATGCAAAAAGAGCTTTCCACTATGGATGCAATTATTCATATTTTGGACGCCCGTATTGTGCGCAGCAGTCAAAATCCGGACTTTGAGGACCTGTTTGCAGGAAAAGAGCGACTGTATATTCTCAACAAAACCGATTTGGCAAATGATGAAAGTACGGCAAGGTGGATACGCTCTTTCAAAGAAAACGGACAGCATGTTTTAGCGGTCAACTGTTCAAACGGCAAGGGCATCAATCAGGTTTTGCCGACCTTGCAGCAAATGCTTTCCGCAAAGCTGGAAAAATACCGTCAAAAGGGCATGAAGAAGACACTTCATGTCATGGTCACCGGCATCCCAAATGTGGGAAAATCGACGTTTATCAATAAGCTTGCCGGACGCAAGGTTGCGTCGGCGCAGGACAGGCCGGGCGTTACACGCGCAAAGCAATGGGTTTCTTTGCCGGGCGGGGTGGATTTGTTGGATACACCGGGTATGCTTTGGCCGAAATTCGAAGATGTTCAAACGGGCATGTTTCTGGCATTCACGGGCGCCATCAGGGATGATATTTTGGATCGGGTGGAGCTTTGTTTTGAATTTATTAAATTTATGTGCGCTCATTATCCTGAACCGCTTTGTGAGCGTTTTAAAATCAATGAGGATATTTCCTGTGTTCAACCGTTGGAAGTATTTGATTTGATCTGCAAAAAAAGGGGCTTTTTGATTTCCGGCGGCGAATATAATTACGAGCGGGCTGCCGCAGTGATTTTGGATGAATTCCGTGCCGGAAAAATCGGAAAAATCTCCTTTGAGGAACCATAAATGTTAGAATTCACTTTAGAAAATCAGCTGCATGATGCGGGATACAAATTGATTTGCGGAACGGATGAGGCCGGCCGCGGTTGCCTATGCGGCCCGGTTTTTGCGGCCGCGGTGATTTTGCCGTCCGATTATCGTAATGAAAAACTGGATGACTCCAAAAAGATTTCCGAAAAAGTCAGGGAGCAACTTTTTGAGGAGATATGCGCTCGGGCAATTTCGTTCGGCATCGCCGAGGCAAGTGTGGAAGAAATTGATGAAATCAATATTTTAAATGCTGCTCTGCTTGCCATGCGCCGCGCGGTTGCAAAGCTTTCTCCGCCGGCGGATTTTGTGTTGATCGACGGCAATGTTTCGCGTGGATTTGAAACGCTTAATCGAACGGTGGTGCATGGGGATGCGATCAGTCCGTCGATTGCGGCGGCTTCCATCCTTGCAAAGGTTTCAAGGGACAGACGGTTGTATCAGCTTGATGAGGTGTATCCGCAGTATGCCCTTGCAAAGCATAAGGGTTATTGCACCAAGCTGCATCGGGAAAGGCTGTTGCAATACGGCCCGTGCGAGATTTATCGAAAAAGCTTTTTAAAGAAGATTTTGGTGCCGAATAAATGATGGATGCAAGAAATACCGGTATATTCGGTGAAATGATGGCGGTGCGTTTTTTAAGAAAACACGGCTACACAATTGTCACCACAAATTTTCACAGTCGCTTCGGCGAAGTGGATATTATTGCGCAAAAGAAGGAAACGTTGGTTTTCGCCGAGGTAAAAACCAGGGGTGAAAGTGCGCTCATTACACCGGCGCAGGCGGTGACCGCTCTGAAACAACAAAAAATCAAAAAAACGGCACTGAGTTATTTGGCCTTGACCCGGAGTCAAGAGATGAATGTTCGCTTTGACGTGCTGGAAGTAGTGCTCAAACATCGGAATAAAAAAAGCGTCTGTATTCGACACATTGAAAATGCTTTTGATTGAGGGGCAATATTATGTTGGCTGATTTACATGCGGATACGCTGTATGAATGTTTTGTTCATCAAAAAACCATGGATGATACATCGCTTCATATTCATCGTTTGATTTTTGAAAAGATCGAGGGTTATTTGCAGAATTTTGCCTGTTATCTCCCGGAAGACACACCGGATAAATGGCGTTTTCTGCAAGATTTTATTGCTTTTGGGCAAAAAGAATTACGGAGCATGGGCTTTAAGATGTCTTATGAGACGGCTTCGATGTCACGCGGTCGCAGTGCGATTTTAAGCGTTGAAAACTGCGATGTGTTCGATGAGTCGGAGGACCCGACCGATAAACTCTTGTTTTTAAAAAACAACGGTGTTCATATCATCTCTCTGGTATATAACCATACCGGCAGACTCGGGTGCGGTGCATTCAGTGAACAAGATGAGGGGCTCAGCTTGCTCGGCAGGCGCGTGGTTTCGGCGGCAAACAAAACGGGGATGATTTTGGACGTTTCGCATGCTTCTCGAAAAAGTGCGGAGGATATTTTGGCTTTGGCGTCCGCTCCGGTGCTTGCCACTCATTCCAATTCCTTTTCCCTTTGTCCGCATCCCCGTAACCTGACGGACGAACAAATTGTACGCATCGCCGAAAGCGGAGGCCTGATCGGCGTTAATTTATATCCGCCGTTTTTGTCCGAAAAAGTTGCCGATCGAAAAGATGTTGCAAAACACATTCAGTATATGGTAAACTTATGCGGAGAGGATCATGTGGCACTGGGAGGCGACTTGGATGGTGTGGAACGATTGCCGTCGGGCGTTAAAAATCTCGGTTCATTGCTGTCGCTGACCGACGAACTTCACAAGTGCGGAATCGGTGAAACTGCGGCGGAAAAGATTTTTTATAAAAATGTAATGAATTTTGCAAAAGAAAATTTCGGAGGAAAACATGAAATACATTAGTACGCGTAATAAAAATGTACAAAAAACAGCCAGTCAAGCGATTGAAATGGGTCTGAGTGCAGACGGCGGCTTGTTTTGGCCGGATGAAATGCCGCAAATTTCCCGCAATGAGTTGTGTGCAATGATTGATATGAGTTATTGCGAACGTGCGGAAACCATTCTCGGAAAATTTTTAACGGATTTTTCGGCGGCGGAAATCAAAGCGTGTGTACATAAGGCCTACGCCCCCGAAAAATTCTCCGATACCGCGATTGCACCGGTACATAAGCTGGACGAAAATGCTTATGTTTTGGAACTTTGGCATGGGCCGACTTGTGCGTTTAAAGACATGGCGCTTCAAATTTTGCCGCATCTTTTAACAACGGCTATGAAAAAGAACGGTCAGGATAAAACGGCCGTGATTTTAGTGGCAACCTCCGGTGATACCGGCAAGGCGGCGTTGGAAGGCTTTTGCAATGTTCCCGGCACCAAAGTAATCGTTTTTTATCCGAGCGAAGGGGTCAGCGTGGTTCAAAAACAACAAATGGTATCGCAGACGGGCGAAAATGTTTTCGTGGCGGCGGTGCAGGGCAATTTTGACGATTGTCAAACCGGGGTGAAAAAGATTTTTGCCAAAGCAGATATAAAAGAAAAATTGGCGGAAAACGGTTATGTTTTTTCCAGCGCCAACTCCATCAATTGGGGACGCTTGGTGCCGCAGGTGGTTTATTATTTTTCCGCATACTGCGATTTGCTGGCGAAAAAGGAAATTTCGTTTGGCGATAAGGTTGACTTTGTTGTGCCGACCGGTAATTTCGGCGATATTTTGGCAGGGTATGTTGCCAAACGCATGGGGCTGCCCGTCGGATATTTAAACTGCGCCTCCAATCGCAACAATATTTTAACGGATTTTATTCATACCGGTGTTTATGACAAAAACAGAACGTTCTTTACCACGATGTCGCCCTCTATGGATATTCTGATTTCAAGCAATTTGGAGAGGCTTTTGTTTGCGGTTTCCGGAAATGACGACGCAAAAATCGCCACCTATATGCGCGAGCTTTCCGAGGGCGGAAAATATACCTTGGATGACGAGATGCTGATTAAAATTCAAAAGGAGTTTTTGGCCGGGTATACGGATGAGAGCTCGACGCTGAAAACCATACGCCATTATTATGAAAAATATCACTATGTTGTGGATCCTCACACGGCGGTGGCGTTGAGCGTGTATGAAAAGAATAAGACGGGCAACAAAACCGTGATTCTTTCCACCGCCAGTCCTTATAAATTCCCGCAAAGCGTTTGCCGAGGCTTGGACGATCAAAAGGATACTGCTGATG
>CAKRPM010000117.1 GCA_934378025.1 uncultured Eubacteriales bacterium
ATTCGCGCACTTGAAAGCATTACGGGCGTCGATATTATCATTGACGACACCCCGGAGGCCATTACACTTTCCTCCTTTAATCCCATCCGCCGCGAAATTGCCCGCATGACTGTTGAAAAGCTGATTACCGACGGGCGGATTCATCCCGGCCGTATTGAAGAAACCGTGGAGCGGTGCAAGCGCGATTTGGATGTTATCATTAAAAAAGAGGGCGAGCGCGCCACCTTTGAAACCGGTGTTCACGGTCTGCATCCCGAGTTGATCAAATTGCTCGGCCGTCAAAAATATCGTACCAGTTACGGTCAAAATGTTTTAAATCATTCCATGGAAGTTTCCAAGTTGGCCGGCGTTATTGCCGCCGAGATCGGCGCCGATGTTACACTGGCCAAACGTGCGGGGCTTTTGCATGATATCGGCAAGAGCATGGATTTTGAAGTCGAAGGATCGCACATTCAGGTGGGTGTTGAACTCGCCAAAAAATATCATGAGAGTGAAGAGGTCATTCACGCCATTGCCGCCCATCACGGCGATGTAGAGTGTAAAACCGTTATTGCCGCCATTATCCAGGCAGCGGACGCCATCAGCGCCGCACGCCCCGGCGCCCGCAAGGAAAACCTCGAAAATTATGTGAAGCGTCTTGAAAAGTTGGAGGAAATCGCCAATTCATTTGACGGAGTTGACTCCACCTATGCCATCCAGGCCGGCCGCGAAATCAGAATTTTGGTCAATCCCGCCAAAGTGCAGGATGATCAACTGACGCTGATGAGCCGCGATATTGCCAATAAAATCGAAAACGAGCTGGAGTATCCCGGTCAAATTAAGGTCAATATTATCCGCGAAAGCCGTGCCGTTGAATACGCAAAATAAAATTTTGGGCTGTAAAAATATTTTTACAGCCCATTTTTTTCGCGCATTCTTGACTTATCCAAACACATACACTATAATAGTTAAAAAATTACAAGGAGAGCAAAAATGAAAACCGTTATTACTGTTGTCGGTAAAGACTGCGTCGGAATTTTGGCCAAGGTCAGCGGAAAGTGCGCCGAGCACGGTCTGAATATTATTGAGGTAACGCAATCGGTTCTGCAGGATATGTTTTGTATGATCATGCTGGCCGAAATTGATCAGATGGATTTGCCGTTGGGCGATTTCAGCAAACAAATGGCCGATATGGGAACGTCCCTTGGGATGGACATTCACGTAATGCACGAAGACATTTTTAATGCCATGCATCGCATTTAGGAGGCTGTCGTGATTAATACCAACGATATTTTAGAAACCATTGCCATGATTGAGCAGGAACATCTGGATATCCGTACGGTAACGCTGGGGATTTCCCTGCTGGACTGTATTCATCCCGATATCGATGTAGCCTGCCAAAAGATCTATGATAAAATTACTCGTATTGCACAGCATCATGTTTCGGTTTGCCGGGACATTGAAGCCAGATACGGTATTCCCATTATTCACAAACGAATCAGCGTAACGCCGATTTCCATGTTGGCCGCGGCCTGCCCGGGGGAAAACCCGGTCAAGTTTGCGCTTGCACTGGAAAAAGCGGCGGGTGCCGTCGGCGTTAATTTTATCGGCGGTTATTCCGCATTGGTGCAAAAGGGATATGCCCCCGGCGATCGCGCGCTGATTGAAAGCATTCCGGAAGCACTTGCCTGCACGGAGCACATTTGTTCAAGCGTCAATATCGGTTCAACGCGAGCCGGTATTAACATGGACGCCGTTGCACAAATGGGGAAAATCATTCGGCAAACCGCACTGAATACAAAGGATCAAAACTGCATTGGTGCCGCAAAATTGGTCGTGTTCTGCAATGCAGTGGAGGATAATCCGTTTATGGCGGGGGCATTTCACGGGGTCGGTGAAGCCGATTGCGCCGTCAATGTAGGCGTTTCGGGCCCCGGCGTGGTACGCTCTGTCCTGGCCAAGGCCAAGGATGCAAAAATTGACGAAATCGCCGATTTAATCAAACGTACCGCCTTTAAAATCACCCGCGTCGGTCAACTGGTTGCCAACGAGGCGGCCGAAAAACTGAATATTCCGTTTGGCATTGTGGATCTTTCTCTGGCACCGACGCCCGCCGTCGGCGACAGTGTTGCGCACATTTTGGAAGAAATCGGCTTGGAGCAATGCGGCGCATGCGGCACTACGGCAACGCTGGCATTGCTGAATGACGCCGTAAAAAAAGGCGGTGTAATGGCGTCCAGTCATGTCGGCGGCCTTTCCGGTGCCTTTATTCCGGTAACCGAAGATGCAGGAATGATTGATGCCGCACGCAACGGAACGCTGACACTGGAAAAGCTGGAGGCAATGACCGCCGTATGCAGCGTCGGTTTGGACATGATCAATATTCCGGGCGATACTCCGGAAGAAGTGATTGCCGCCATTATTGCAGATGAGGCCGCCATCGGCATGGTCAACTCCAAAACCACCGCCGTGCGGGTCATTCCCGCCATCGGGAAAAAAGTTGGCGATGAATTGGACTTCGGCGGTTTACTCGGCGGAGGACCCGTTATGCGCGTGAATACCGCATCTCCGGCAACATTTATCGGTCGCGGCGGTCGTATTCCCGCCCCTTTGCAAAGCCTGAAAAACTAAAACCGCACGTCCCACCCCCCAAAAAATAATCTACCTAAAACCACCTCACCGATCGGTGAGGTGGTTTTGTTTTGTCCCCAAAAAGGCGCGAGGTTTTTTTAAATCATAAGAAATATGCCCTGATCCAACGCCCTTGTCTTTTCAAATTGGCAGCGCTTTTATGAATAGTTTTCAATTCGATCCCGTAACTGCTCTGATAAAAAGCGGTAAAAATCATTTACCACATGCATATCGGTTTTATGGGTGTTTTTGGCCACAATCACATCTCTGCGGCAAACCGGATCATGAATCGGCAATAAAACCACCCCGTTATGGCGGATGTTGCCCCATGTGGCCGCCGGCCAAAAGCCGATGCCAAGCCCCGCACCGATCGCATTTTTTACGGTTTCCACATTGTCGCTCTCCAAAACAATATGCGGTTCAAAGCCTACGCCGCTGCAAATACGGTCGCAAACACTGCGAAACTGCTTGCTGTCCGAAAAGCCGATAAACGGTTCTTCTTTTACCTCCGAAAGCGCAATGCTTTCCCGCTCTCCGAATTTCCCCTCGCGCGGCACCGCTAAAAAGATTTCTTCCGAAAGGCTTACCGCGTCCGCGCCCATTGCCTGATAAAACAGTCTTGTGGTAACACTAATATCGCAAAGCGCCATATCTTCCCCTTGTATTAACTGAAAATTGATTTCGGGGTGTTTTTTTCTATATTTAATAATTGCCGAAGTAGTCGCCGAGGAGGCCGCCAATACATTGATGTGCACCGTCTGATTTTCCAGTTTTGCCATCGCGGCGAGTTTATCCCGCATGCCCTCCAACGTTTGCAGTGCCGGCGCAACTTCTTTTTGGACATAGGAACCATAGCGTGTCAAAACAACGCCGCGTCCGTTGCGCTCAAACAGCGGCACGCCCAATTCCTCTTCCAACCGTTTGATCGCTTGCGATAATGCCGGCTGCGCAATATGAAGTGCCTCGGCCGCCGCCGTGATATGCTCCCGGCTTGCTGCTTCCAAAAAATATTTGAGTTGCATGAGTTCCATGTGTTTTCTCCATTCATAACATATATATTATGATTTATATAAATATTATATATTTTACATTATCAAAAGTCAAGCGTATAATAACTATCGAAGGGAGCGGAAAATATGTCACAACTATTAGAAACCATTATGCTGATTTGCTTCGGCCTGTCTTGGCCCATCAATGTTTACAAAGCCTACAAGGCGCGCACTGCCGCCGGCACCAGTCCCCTGTTTATTCTGTTAATCATTACAGGATATGTCGCCGGAATTGCCGCCAAAATTATCATGGGACAAATCAATTTTGTCTTGGTGGTTTATTTCTTAAATTTAGTGATTGTTTTGTTTAATTTGGCTGTTTATTTTCGCAACCGTGCGTTGGACAAACAGAAAGGAGTTCTTTATGAACAATGCGGAAATCTTAGAAAAGTATAAAAATTTATCCCACTTTGAGCATGAAAACGCTTGTGTATTGCTTGGCGGTAATTTCTTTTACGATATGCCGCTCGGCGAGTTGGCACAAATTTTCGGAACTCATGCAAATTTGCTAAACCGCTCTTTTCCGAATCTGTCTATGGATCAGGCGCCTGAGCTGCTGAAAGAATGTCTGTCCGCCGCTCCCAAGAAAATTTTAATCAATCTTGGGGATCATGAACTGGCGTCAGGCATGCCGATGGCCGATGTCATTGAAAAATATGAGTGGATGCTTTATCAGCTGCATACCCTTTATCCGGACAGCACGCTGATCATCACCTCTCTGCCGGACAATGCCGCATTCAATGCACAGCTGAAAACCTTGTCCGACAATACCGGCTGCACCTTCGTCAGCCTGGAAATGGCATACCAAAACCGTTATCCTTATGCCAAAACCTTCAGCATCATTAAATCCTTTTTACACGAAGGTCGTCTTTCCATGGGCGACGCCATGGGCATTGTAACCGTTTAATCTGCTGTTCATCCATTTTTCAAGTCCCCCTCGCGGCCGTAACAAAACCGCGAGGGGGACTTTTGCTTGACTTTTCTTTTTAAAAACGATATAATATTTTTTACTTTATACCATAATAAATCCGGGTGTGGCGCAGCTGGGAGCGCGGGTGGTTTGGGACCATCAGGCCGCAGGTTCGATCCCTGTCACTCGGACC
>CAKRPM010000118.1 GCA_934378025.1 uncultured Eubacteriales bacterium
CGCCGTCAGTTTGCCGCACCAGTCGAAAATCGACTTGGAGGAACTGCCGATTTCGGCCGCTTCCTGTACGCCCAGCAAATCGGGGTCGTATTTTTCAATGATTTTGAGGACATAGTCGAAGCGCTTTTCCGCCGGCTCATATCCGTCATGATGTGTGTCCCAGTCCAGAATGTTAAAACTCATACAAGAAATATCACTCATGGTGCATCCTTTCTTCGCCGCGTTTTTGTTATTCGGCAGGCGGCAAGCCGTTTGTTGTCTAAATTATAAAAAATGTACGCGTGAAAGTCAATCAAAAAAGGAAGAATTTTTCAGAAAAAAACTTGACAAATTTCAAAGTCTTGCATATAATGAGAATAATTTTGAGGGAGTAGCAGGCATCCGCTCTCGGGTCGGGTGCGGCAAGTTCAACAACCGGCGGCTTTTTGCCGTCTGGCCTTGCTTTAAATTGCAAGACTCAAGGTCCCCCCTGGGTCTTTCTCCAAAATTATGATAAGACTCAGGTTTTTAAAAAACCCGGGTCTTTTTATTTTTATCTTAGAAAAGAGGGAAGCAAAGTGAACTACGATCGCGAATCAATCGGGGCGGTTTTGGACGCCCTGAAAACAAGCGAGACGGGGCTGAGTGAAGCCGAAGCGCAACGCCGTCTGGCCGAAAACGGTGAAAACCGATTGCAGGAAAAAAAGGGCAAGTCGCTTTTTGTGCGCTTTGTCCAGCAGCTGGCCGATCCGATGATCATTATTTTGCTGGGCGCGGCGCTGATCAGCGGCGTGCTGGCCGCGGTGAACGGCGAGGGCGCTGCGGATGTAATCATCATTTTGGCGGTGGTGATCATCAATGCGGTGCTGGGCGTTTATCAGGAAAGCAAAGCGGAAAAAGCCATTGAGGCACTGCAAAAAATGAGCGCCGCCACCTGCCGCGTTTTGCGGGACGGCAACGAAAAGGTCATCCCCGCGACGCTGCTTGCAAAGGGCGATGTTATCTTGCTGGAGGCGGGCGACGCCGTACCCGCCGACGCACGGATTTTGTCATGCAGCAGTCTGAAGGCCGAGGAGGCGGCGCTGACCGGTGAAAGCGTACCGGTGGAGAAAACCCAAAAGACTATGGAGAGCGAAAAAGAGCTTGCGCCCGCGGAACGGAAAAACATGCTGTATATGGGTTCGTCCGTGGTATACGGCCGCGGTCGGGCGGTGGTGACCGACATCGGCATGCAAACGGAAATGGGCAAAATCGCCGACGCATTGCAGCAATCCTCCGAGGGGCAGACGCCGCTGCAAAAAAAGCTCTCGCAGCTTTCGCGGATTTTAACCCGATTGGTGCTGATCATTTGCGCCGTGGTTTTTGCCGTGCAGCTGATCAAAGCGGGTTCGCTTTCTTTTCGGCCGGTGCTGGACAGCTTGATGATTGCCGTTTCCTTGGCGGTGGCGGCCATTCCCGAAGGGCTGGCTGCCGTTGTGACGGTCGTGCTGTCCATCGGGGTGACCAATATGTCCCGCCGCGGCGCGATTATCCGCCGTTTGACGGCGGTGGAAACGCTGGGCTGCGCCGAAATTATTTGTTCGGATAAAACCGGCACGCTTACGCAAAACAAAATGACCGTGGTGGAAAGCTTCGGCACGGATACGGAAAAGATGAAACAGGCCATGGGCCTTTGCAATGACGCGCGTTTTGACGAACACGGCGAAATCATCGGAGAGCCGACGGAGGCGGCGCTGTTTGCCTGGGCGCAGGGATTTACCGCTCTGGAGCGGTGCGCGGAAGCGCCCTTTGATTCCGAGCGGAAAATGATGTCCACCGTTCATCCCGACGGCGACGGTTTTATTCAGTTTACCAAAGGTGCGCCCGACGTGATTTTGCAGCGCTGTACCCACGTGTTGAAAAACGGTCAAACCGTGGTGCTGGACGAGGCCGGCAAACAGGAAATTGTCGCCGCGGCCAAGCGCATGGCCGATCAGGCGCTGCGCGTGCTGGCCTGCGCAGCAAGAACGCATGAACAACTGCCCGACCCCCGCCCCGAAAGCATGGAGCAAGACCTTTGCTTTTACGGGCTTTGCGGCATGATCGACCCGGTGCGCCCCGAAGTTAAGGCGGCCATTGACGAATGTCGTGCGGCGGGAATTCGGCCGATTATGATTACGGGGGATCATGTGGATACCGCCGTGGCCATCGGTCGGCAGCTCGGCATTTTGCGGGCGGACGATCAGGCCGTCACCGGGGCGCAGCTGGAGGAGATGAGCGAGCAGACGTTTGCGGCGCAGCTGGAGAAAATCAGCGTTTATGCCCGCGTTCAGCCTCATCACAAAACCCGAATTGTAAACGCCTGGAAAGCGGCGGGCAAGGTGACCGCCATGACGGGCGACGGCGTGAACGACGCCCCCTCGCTAAAGGCGGCGGATATCGGCGTGGGGATGGGCATTACCGGCACGGACGTGACCAAAAACGTGGCGGATATGGTGCTGTCCGACGATAATTTTGCCACCATTGTGGGCGCCGTGGAGGAGGGACGGCGGATTTATGACAATATCCGCAAGGCCATTCAGTTTTTGCTGGGCTCCAATATGAGTGAGGTGCTGAGCATCTTCTTTGCGACCTTGCTGGGCTTTACGGTGCTCAAGCCCGTGCATCTGCTCTGGATCAATTTGGTGACCGATTGCTTCCCCGCGTTGGCGCTGGGCATGGAAAAGGCCGAACCCGAAATTATGCGGCGCAAGCCCCGTCGGGCGGACGCCGGGGTCTTTTCGGACGGCTTGGGCGTCGATGTGGCGTATCAGGGCGTGGTGCTGACGGCATTGGTGATGATATCCTATTTTATCGGTCATTTTATGGAAACGGGCGCCGTTGCATTGACCGACAGCTCGCACGGTACGACCATGGCGTTTCTGACCATGTCGATGGCGGAAATTTTTCATTGCTTTAATATGCGTTCCCGCCGCGGCAGTATTTTTAAGCTGAAAACGCAAAATGTCGCGTTGTGGTTGGCGGCCGGTGCTTCTTTGGTGTTGACCACGGCGGTGTGTGAGGTGCCTTTTATTGCAAAGGCATTTGACTTTACAGCGGTCGGTTTCCGCGAGTATATCACGGCCATCGCCCTGGGCGCCTTGATTATTCCGATTGTCGAAGCGGTAAAATGGATTTGCCGCCGTTGTCATCGGGGTGAGTGACGAACGTATATAAACCCTTTCGGAGTGTGCACGAAATATGTGCGCACTCCGTTTTTCTTTGCCATTTTCCTTGCCAAAGCGGAAAAAGTGTCTTATAATGAAGAAAAAAGAGAGGGGAAAAAGCTATGATTTCAAAACTGAACAGCGCACCCATGTACCTCATCTGCGGCTTGATCATCGCATTTGTGGCGGCGGTGTGCGTGATTTTTATGGTGCGTGCCTGGCGCGCGGGAAAAGCCATGGGGATGGACACTTCAAAAATGAAGCGCGTCATTGTCTCCAGCGCCACCTTTTCCGTGCTGCCGGGCGTGGGAATTTTGCTGGGGGTCATCGCCCTTTCCGGATCGCTTGGGATTCCGTGGCCGTGGCTGCGTTTGTCGGTCATCGGTGCGCTGCACTACGAAACCACCGTGGCGCAGGGCGCGGCCGAGCAGGTGGGGATGAAAGAATTGTCCGCCGCCGGCATGACGCCCGCTGCTTTTGCCACCATTGCGCTGCTGATGAGCGTTTGTATTATGTGGGGCATGGTTTTATCCGTATTCTTTAATAAAAAATATACCAAAGCGCTGCATAAAAACGGCGCATCGGGCAGCTCGTTCGGCGATCAGGCGATGAGCGCCATGTTTATCGGCTTGGTCAGCGCCTATATCGGCAGCTACATCGGCGGATTTGTTTCCGAAAAGGGGCTGTTTACTTTCGGCGGCGATTTTACACCGCTGATTGTGGTGGCGGTCAGCGGCGCGGCAATGGCGCTGTTGATTTGGCTGGCATCGCACAAACGCCTTGCCTGGGTGGAAAACTTTTCCATTGCCGCCAGTATGCTGGTGGGCATGGCGGCGGCCGTCGTTGTAAAATTGCTGTAGGAGGGAAAAGCACATGGAAAAAAAGGATAATTTTGCCTGGGAAAAATACAGCCGCACAACGCATTTGATCGGTCGTACGGTCAGCGTCATTACGCTGATTATGCTGGTCGGCGCGCCGTTTCTCATCGGAAAATACTTGGGGGCCATGCCCGATCTGTCGGCAGCGGGACGGGGCTTTTTGTCCGTCGGTCTGGTTTGGATGATCAGCAGTGTGGCGGAGTTTTTGATTTATACGCCGATGCTCGGTTCGGGCGGCGGCTATCTGGCCTTTATTACCGGGAATTTGATCAATATGAAAATTCCCTGCGCCGTGACGGCGCGCGACATGGTGGGCGCCAAGGCAGGAACCAAGGAAAACGAGATTATTTCCACCCTGTCCATCGCCACCTCTTCGCTGGTCACCATTTTGGTGTTGGCCGTCGGCGTGGCGGCATTGACGCCGCTGCGGCCGCTTTTGGAAAGCGAAACGCTGCTGCCCGCCTTTAATAATGTCGTGCCCGCGCTGTTCGGCGCCATGGCCTATAAATATTATCGAAAAAATATGAAAATTGCAGTGCTGCCGCTGGTGGTGATGAGCGCGTTGTTTATTTTTGTGCCCGCGCTGTGCGCTTCCACATCGTTTATGATCATCCCCTCCGGCGCCATGGCCATCGGCGTTGCTTTTTATTTGTATAAAAAAGGAGGAAGGGCGTAAGATGTACTGGTGGATTGTTCCGGGGATTTTGGTA
>CAKRPM010000119.1 GCA_934378025.1 uncultured Eubacteriales bacterium
ATGCAAGACCGTTGATTTCTTATTATTTACAGGGGAAAACCGATCTTACCCGCATGGCATACCGCCCGAAGGATTTTTACGATAAAAACGGGGTAACGGCGCTTTGGGGCGCCACGGCTGAGAAAATTGATACGGCAGAGAAAAAAGTCGTTGTGTCCGACGGGCAGGAAATTTCTTATGAAAAAGTGCTCTTGGCCACCGGGTCGGCACCGTTTGTGCCGCCGATGAAGGGGCTGGAAAGCGTAACGCACGCTCTGACGTTTCAGACGATGGAGGACATGCTTGCCTTGGAAAAGCTGCTTTCTCCCGATCGGCGGGTGCTCATTATCGGCGCCGGGTTGATCGGATTGAAATGTGCGGAGGGCATTGCCGAGCGTGTGGCTTCCGTCACGGTTTGCGATTTGGCGGATCGGGTACTGTCCAGCATTATGGATGAAGAACCGGCGGGGCGCATGCAGCGGCAAATGGAGGCGCATGGAATTCGGTTTTATCTGCACAACAGTGTTGCCTGTTTTGACGGCGATCGGGCGACGCTTCAAAACGGCGAAACGGTCGATTTTGATATTTTGGTGGCTGCACCCGGTGTGCGTCCGCGCACAAAACTGGCCGTTGAGGCGGGGTGCAAGGTAAATCGCGGCATTACGGTGGACGCATACAGCGCCACAAATATCCCGAATGTTTTCGCGGCGGGCGATTGCACGGAGTATACGGATATCACGACCGCTACGGTGCACCCCATGGCAATTTTGCCCAATGCGTATATGCAGGGGCATGCGGCCGGTGTAAATATGGCGGGTGGTTCGGAATGTTTTGACACGGCCATTCCGATGAACTCTATCGGCTTTTTCGGATTGCATGCAATGAGCGCGGGCAGCTATGACGTCGGTGCAAAAGGAAAAGTGATTGAACAAACGGACAAGGATCATATCAAACGGTTGTTTATCAAGGATGATTTGCTAAAAGGCTTTATGCTGGTCGGTGATACGCAGCGTGCCGGTATTTACACCGATTTGGTACGTCGGCAGGTGCCGCTGTCCTCCTTGGACGGGACGATTTTGTCGGCGGTTCCCTCGCTGCTGCCGTTCGGCCGCGAAAAACGGGCAGAAAAACTGGGAGGTGAGGTATAGTGCGGTATGTAGACGCAAAAGACATGGATTTCAGACAATTAAATGAAACATTACGCGCTATGGACGGCGATGTTACGGTGCAGGGCTGTCTGGGGCATCGTTTTATCGGCGCAGGAAAGGCGCAGGGAACGTTGATCCTGGAGGGAATCCCCGGTAATGCCGCCGGGTGTTACCTCAACGGCGGCACACTGAAAATTATGGGAAATGCACAGGACGCTGTCGGCGACACCATGAACGACGGTACCATTGTCATCCACGGTTCGGTCGGCGACGCCGCCGGCTATGCCATGCGCGGCGGAAGCATATTTGTTCAGGGCGACGCGGGATACCGCGCCGGAATTCACATGAAGGCCTTCGGCGATAAAATTCCCGCCGTGGTAATCGGCGGACGTGCCGGTTCGTTTTTGGGAGAATACCAGGCGGGCGGCAACATCGTGGTGTTGGGGCTCGGTTGTCGGGACGATCAGCTGATGGGGATGTTTTGCGGCACCGGGATGCACGGCGGAAAGATTTGGTTTCGTGCCGCGACGCCGCCCGATCGGTTCCCGCCGCAATGCAAGCTGCAGCGCGAAGAGGATATTACGCCCATTTTGCCGCTCTTGGAAAGATTTTTCGGCTATTTCGGCGGATCATTGCCGGAGGACGGCAAGGTGTTTTGGTCGCTGACTCCAAACTCGGCCAATCCTTATAAACAAATGTACTGTCAAAACTGAACATTCTGTTAAATAAGGCCGCAGCACCTTTCTTTTCGGCAAATAATATGATAAAATAACCTCAGTCCGATGACCGAGGTTATTTTTTACTGAAAGGAAGATGTGCTGTGCGAATGCCGGAAAATTCGGAGATACAGCAAAAGATTATCAATCGCTTGGCCAGCAGAGATGTGATGAGCTGGGTGGAAAAACAGACGACGCCGTTTCGGGAGCTGATGTCCTATTATCGCTGTGCGATGATGGAGGTCGAAACCAAGTTTAACGTACTTAACGAAGAGCTTTCGCTGCAATACGACCGTAATCCCATTGAATCAATCAAAGCCAGACTGAAGAGTGTGGAGAGCCTGATGGAAAAGATCGAGCGAAAGGGGCTTTCTTTCTGTGTGGAGGATATTGAGAACAATATTTTCGATGTGGCGGGAGTGCGGGTGATCTGCTCGTTTCCCGAGGATATTTATATGCTGGCCGACGCATTGCTGCGGCAGGACGACATTCGGTGCATTGCGCGCAAAGATTATATTAAAAATCCGAAACCGAACGGTTATCGCAGCTTGCATTTGATTGTCGAAACGCCGATTTTTTTACATGATAAAAAGCGGATGATGCGTGTAGAGGTACAGCTTCGTACCATTGCAATGGATTTTTGGGCAAGTTTGGAGCACAAAATTCGGTATAAAAAAGATGTGCCGGATATGGAGCATATCAGCGCGGAGCTTACCGCCTGTGCGGAGCTGAGCGCACAGCTGGACCGCCGAATGGACGGCGTGCGCCGCAGTCTGGAGGCTATTAAAGAATAAAACCCGGCAAAATCAAAACCGCGCCCCAAAGCCCGCCGGGCTGTCAAAAAACAAAAAAATAAGTCCGGCAAAATGTCGGACTTATTTTTCTTTTGAGAAACATCCTAACGGGTGTTTTTTTATTTTAATACGGATATTGCGTCGGCAATGGTTTTTTCATGCGCTTCCATGCCGTAGCTGTCCACTTGGGCTTTGTTCTTTTCCCCATGCGTCAGGCAGCCGGCACCGCCGATACAACCGCCCACGCAAGCCATGCCTTCGATAAAGTTGGCGTCCAGTACGCCCTTGCTTTTCTTCAAAAGCGCCATGCGGCATTGTTCGATGCCGTCGCAGGCGCAGGCTTTGAGCTCAAAATCGGTCAGCCCCTGTTCCTTCAGTCCTTCGGCAACCGCATCGGAAAGACCGCCGCTGCGGGCGAAAATACGTCCATAGTAGGAGGCGTTGTCCAAAACATCCTCTTGCAGGGTGGTGATGTCGATATCGCGGCTGTCAAACAGCGCCTGAAGCTCCTCGAAAGTGATGGCGGCGTCTACATAAGGACGAACGCTGTCTTTCTGTACTTCGGCCTTTTTCGCTGTGCAGGGACCGATAAATACGATTTTTGCATCGGCCTCTTGGCTTTTTATGTACTTTGCCAGCGTTGCCATCGGGGAAAGATTGTGCGAAACAAAGGGCAAAAGATCGGGGAAAGTTTTTTCAATATATGCGACAAAGGCAGGGCAGCAGGAACTGGTTAAAAAGCCTTTTTCCGCCAGCTCTTTCGATTCCGCCTGCGCCACCATATCCGCACCCAGTGCCGCCTCGATGACGGTGAAAAAGCCCAGGTTTTTCAGACCGGTAATGACCTGCCCGAGCTTTGCGTAGGTGAACTGACTGGAGATACTGGGCGCTACCAGCGCATAGACCTTATAGGCCTTGTTGTCGTTGCTTTTTTTAATCAGATCGATAACGTTTAAAATATAGGATTTATCGGTGATGGCACCAAAGGGGCATTGATAAACACAGGCGCCGCAGGAAATGCACTTTTCATGATCAATCGCAGCGGCCTTGTTTTCGTTCATGGAGATGGCCTTGATTTTGCAGGCGTTTTCGCAGGGACGTTTACGATTGATAATGGCCGTGTAGGGGCACACCTTGGAACAGGCACCGCAATCGACGCACTTGGATTTGTCAATATGCGCCACGTGGTTATGATCGAACGAAATGGCTCCGCGGCGGCAAACGTCCTCGCAGCGGTGCGCCAGGCAACCGCGGCAGGCATTGGTGACCTCATAACCGCCCATCGGGCATTCGTCGCAGGCGATGTCAATGACCTCAATAACGTTATTTTCATTTGCGCCGCCGCCCATGGCCAGCTTAACGCGCTCGCCCAAAATGGCGCGCTCTTTGTATACACAGCAGCGCATGGTGGGCGTATTGCCCGGGATGATGATTTTCGGGATGTCCAGCAGGTTGTCCAGCAGGGTGTCCTCCCAGGCTTGTGCTGCGACTTCCCGTAACACTTTGTATTTTAAATGTTGTACCTTTGTATCGAATTTTCGCATAAGTGTTCCTCCGCGTCTATATTTTCAACGCCGAAAAAGGCGTGTTTGTACTCATAAGGTCGGCTCTTTAGAAATAGCTGACTTTAATACGTTTTCCCATTTTTTTCAAACATTCGCTCAGCTCCGTCACCAAGTTCATTTTAATATTAAAGTTGATCGGAAGATCGGGATTTTGATGAGCGGGGTTGACCGCGCGTCCGACGTAAAAATTGATGTCGGTCGCCTCTTCAAACAAAAGACGGCAAATCATGCTGGCGCCGTCCCGTCCGAGACTCCATTTTTCATACATTTCGTTTTTGCCCAGCGCGTCCTTGGCGTATTCCAGCACGCGGTTGATCGTGATGACGCCCTCGGTGACCAGATCGACTCCTTCAATCTCCGCGGTCGGCGGAATATCCTTGGCGGCAAAATTCAAGGAGGGGCGCAACGGCTTGCCGAGATATTTGGCGGCAATTGACGAGGTGGTGCCGCCGCAGACAATATGCTTGCCCTCTTTGGAGAAAAACAGGCTCATCATGCGATCGCAGTCATCCGGGTTGGAGGGCGGTCCC
>CAKRPM010000120.1 GCA_934378025.1 uncultured Eubacteriales bacterium
AGCATGGGATGGGGGCGTTGTCTATGGTGAAAAAGGACATAATATTTATATTTTCGGACAGAAAACACGGGCGGGCATATAGTAATAGCGGAGGGAGCCTATGAAAAACTTAACACAATTACCGCTCGGATCGTCAGGGCGTGTAATCGGCGTAGCGCAGGACAGTGATCGTCGCATGTGGGACATGGGATTGGTGGAGGGCACAACGGTTCAAAGCTTGTTTCGCAGCCCGCTGGGAGATCCGACGGCCTATTTGGTGCGCGGGGCGGTTATTGCGCTTCGAAAAAAGGACGCGGCGCGTGTACTGATTGAAGAAAAATAAAGTCGCGCCGAATGGAGTTTCTTACAACCGTCATTGACGGTCCTATTGTTTTTTGCAGCCGATATCATCGGCTGCAAAAGGCGTACATTAAAAAAAGGCGAAAGGAGCGTATTATGGATCAGACGATGTTTACCGTGGCGCTGGCCGGCAATCCAAATGTCGGCAAAAGCACGGTTTTTAATGCGTTGACGGGGCTGCATCAACATACCGGGAATTGGCCGGGAAAAACCGTGGCGGGCGCCACAGGCGAGGTGCAGCACGAGGGCAGCGTGTATCATTTGGTGGATATACCGGGGTGTTATTCGCTTTGTGCACATTCCGCAGAGGAAGAGGTGGCGCGGGATTATTTGTGCTCCGGAAAGGCGGACGCCACGGTGATTGTTTGCGATGCTACGGCACTGGAGAGAAATTTGAATTTGGTGTTGCAAACGCTGGAATTGACGCCCAACTGCGTTTTATGTGTAAATCTTATGGATGAGGCGCAGCGAAAGGGAATTACGGTGGATACGCAGCGGCTGTCCGCTTTGTTGGGGATTCCGGCGGTGGCGTGCGCCGCCGGCAGGAAAAAGGGACTGAAAAAGCTGATGCAGGAGGTGGAAAACGTTTGCCGCCGCCCGATACGGCATACACTGAAAATTGATTATGGTGCAAAAATTGAGGCACTGATTGCGGCGCATGAGCCGCAGATCAGAAAAGAATATCCGGAATTTGAAAACAGTCGGTGGCTGACCCTTCGGGCTTTGGAGGGGGATCCGCAGTTTTTTGAAGGAATGCAAAAGCCGTCCTTCTGTATGATGCCGCAGGCCGCTGGGGATGTTTCCTGCACGATTACCAAAACCTTGGTGCAGGGCGCGGGAGAAATTGCCGCGCGCGTGGTGCATACCCAAGGAAAAAAGGAGCGCCGACTGGTGGATCGCATTGTTACGGGGAAATGGACGGCATTTCCGATTATGCTGTTGCTGCTGGGGATTATATTTTGGATTACCATAGAGGGCGCCAATTACCCCTCCGATCTTTTGCAAAAAGGGTTGTTCTCCCTGGAGGATATCGGTTTTCGTGCATTTGTGGGCTGGGGACTGCCCGGGTGGCTTTGCGAGGCGTTTTGGCACGGTATATATCGTGTGCTTGCTTGGGTGGTTGCGGTCATGCTGCCGCCGATGGCCATCTTTTTCCCGCTTTTTACACTGCTGGAGGATGTCGGCTTTTTGCCGCGCGTGGCGTTTAATTTGGATCGCGGCTTTGAAAAATGCCATGCCTGCGGCAAACAAAGTCTTTGTATGATGATGGGGTGCGGTTGTAACGCGGTCGGCGTAGTCGGATGTCGAATTATCGATTCGAAGCGGGAGCGGCTGATCGCCATGCTGACCAATGCGTTTATGCCCTGCAACGGACGTTTTCCGATGTTGGTGGCAATTTTGTCGATGTTTTTTGTCGGCACCGGTGCATTGGGAGGGCTGCGGGCCGCCGCAGGACTGGCGCTGCTGATGATAATGGCGGTGGCGGTCACCTTCGGCATTTCCCGATTATTGGCGGCTACATTACTGCGCGGGCAACCCTCATCGTTTACCCTGGAGCTGCCGCCCTACCGCAAGCCGCAGATCGCACAGGTATTGGTGCGCAGTGTACTGGATCGAACCTTATTTGTATTGGGGCGGGCGGTCACCGTTGCCGCGCCGGCCGGCTTGGTGATTTGGCTGCTGTCCAACATCACTGTTGACGGGGTCGGCCTGATGCAGCACATTTCCGCTTTTTTGGATCCTGCGGCAAAGTGGTTCGGTATGGACGGCGTTATTTTATTGGCGTTTGTGTTGGGGTTCCCGGCCAATGAAATTGTATTGCCGTTGATTTTAATGGGGTATACCGGCGGCGGTACGCTGCAGACCGTGGATCAGCTGGGCGGCGTTCGGGACATCTTGGTGCAAAACGGCTGGACAACGCAAACAGCCCTTTGCGTTTTACTTTTCTGTATGATGCATTGGCCTTGTTCCACCACGCTGATGACGCTGCGAAAGGAAAGCGGGTCGTCGTTTTGGACGGTGGTTGGCTTTTTCCTGCCGACAATGGTGGGCCTTATCGTCTGCTTTTTGGTGCATATTATCGGATTGATATTGTAAAAAAATAAACCCGCTAAAACCGACCGTCCTGTTCGGCTTTAGCGGGTTTATCTTTTAAACGGTAAATTTGACGGTTTCCAACATCGTATTGAAAAACGGTTCAAAATAATCAAAGGATCCGGGGGCGGCAATATAGGTGATGAAAAACACATAGGCGTCTGCATGCACGATATATTGCTTAATTTGCAGTGAAACGGTGTTTTTTTCTCCATTGTCGTCGGTGGTTTCGGTGGAGCTGGTAAAAGTGATACGGCGTGCCTCTTTTTCGCCGACCAGCACATCGGCTTTTTCTTTTTCGGTAAAGCCGGCGAAGGTGGAGGGAAGAGAGGCATAATAGTTTTCGTAGTATTTGTCAAAGCTTTCTTCTCCGAGTTCGGCGCGCGAAATGGTAACATTATCCCGATATACGTCGCCGAATCCTTCCGTCGGGGTTAAAAAAGCGACGACTTTTTCGGAATTGTCAACTTCTTTACTCCAGGTGTCCGGATATTCAATCTGAAAACCGATCGGGGAGGACTTATAAAGATAAAAGCCGGGATTGGAGGCTTTGGCGCAGCCGGATGTCAGTAAAAGAATGCCGAAAATGCAAAGGGCGGATAGTTTTTTAAAAATACGCATACTTATGGTTTCCTTTGTTTTATGCCAAACGGCAAAATATGTTACTATTATATGCTATTTACCGCCTGTTTTCAAGTGGTAAATAAAAGGATCGGCCCGTTGAGCCGATCCTTTTCGGATTACAGTGAAATATAGCGCATGGGGTTATAGGCCGTTCCTTTATAGCGTATCTCAAAGTGCAGATGCGGCCCGGTGGAATTTCCGGAAGAACCTGCCTTTCCGATATACTGTCCGGCCGAAACTTTATCGCCGGGTGAGACAAACATAGCGGAAAGATGCGCATAGTAGGTATAAAATCCGTTGCCGTGGTTGATGCGGATCAATCGTCCGTATCCGCCGCTCCAGCCGGCATATTCGACGGTTCCGCCGTCTGCCGCCCGTATGGAGGCGCCCAGTGTGCCGCCGCGCAGACAAAGGTCGGCGCCGGTGTGCCCGCTGTATCCCATAAAGCCGCAGGATAAATAGGCACCGGGTAACGGATTGATAAAGCTGCCGCTGGGAACGCCGCTGCCCTGGGTGAAGTTATAGGAGGAAGAACCGGAAGAGGAATAGTAGGAACGTTTTTTCGTACCAACCAAAATGACCTTATCAACCGGTTTTTTCGTAACTTTGGTGCTGACGGTTTCCTGCCCGACGCGTTTCCCGTTAATATAAGTAACCTCGGCGGTTACCGTTTGCTTGCCTTTTTCACCCTCGGTTTTTACCTTGGTGGTTCCCTTGTAAAGCTCATCGGTGGACTTGCGCGTCACATTAAATGCAATGCTTTCGGTATAGGTAATGGTTTTAATGGTTTTCACGCGCAAATAGATTTCCGGTGCCGATACGTTCAGCTTTTTCCCTTCGGTGAGCTCCGAATCCTTGATATTGGAATTCAGCGCTTTCAGCTGAGCGGTGGTCATGCCGAATTTTTTGGCGATGGTGGAGAGATAATCTCCCTCTTCGCAGGTATAATACGTGGTCTTGTCCGAGCCGGATTCAAAAAGCGCCTTTAATTGTTCGGCGTCTTTGAGTGTGTCGGCGGCGAACATGCCCTTTTTGATTTGGACATCTTCCACAAAATCAATACGGGTGTCTTTTTCGCCGGTTTCGTACGGCTCTTTCACTTGCTCAAGTACTTGTTCGATGGTCTCTTTATCGGCGCAGGCCGCTTTAAATTCTCCGTCGACATATAAACCGTAATTTGTGCCGACCAGCTCGCTGACGGCAAAGTATACGTCTGTGTAAAGATTGTCTTCGTTTTGCAGCTCCGCTTTGCGTACCACACTGAGCGAATATTTGGCCGTAGTGGTCAGCGCATAGGATTCCGAATCCAAATTCAGTGCGGTGTTTTCCGCATTGGCCTCGTCCACCGAGGCAATTTCCGCCTCATCGTCCTGTGCGGCACTGGCCGTCATAATGTTGCTCTCTTCGTTGCTGCTCTTGTTACTGCTTTTGTTATTGCTGTCGGCCTTTTGCTCGGTCTCCTCTTCTTCGGGCAGAACCGTGCCCGTCGTTAACTGAGACTGAATTTGATTTTCCACTTTATTGAGAATTTCGTGGTATTCGTTTTCGTCTTTTACATATCCGACGACATTGCCGTTAATGGTAACCTCCAGCGCGATGGAAAAGAAATTGGAGAAAACCAAAACGCAGGCAATGCAGGCCAGCCCGATGG
>CAKRPM010000121.1 GCA_934378025.1 uncultured Eubacteriales bacterium
AGCTGCACGAGCAAGTGCTGCGCGGCAGCATTGAACAAATGCTGCTGCACTACACGGAAAACACGCCGCGCGGCGAATATGTCCTCATTGTCGGCGGCGGCACAAAAGAAGAGGCGAGTGCCTTTTGGTCGGCGTGGGACATTCCCGCCCACGTCGCCTACTATCTGCAAAGCGGTCTTTCGCAAATGGACGCCGTAAAAGCCGTGGCCAAGGATCGCGGCGTCGCCAAAAATCAAATTTACCGAGAATATGTACAATATAAGGAGGAACACCATGGAATTTAAATACGACACCCAACTTTTAATTGAAGGCACCGATTTGGACGAGGACGCGATCGGCGATTATTTTCGCGCGCATTTTAAAGGCGACTGCCTGCTGGCCGTGGGCGACGAGGATTTGATTAAAATTCATTTTCACACCAACGAGCCGTGGAAGGTGCTGGAATACTGCGCCACGCTCGGAGAAATATACGACATCGTCGTGGAGGACATGGATCGCCAAAGCCGCGGGCTGAAGGGGTAACCCGCTTTTTTAAAAGCACATCGACCTGCAAACACGGCCTTTAAGACATTGCTTGCAAAGCTTTGAGCGGCTTTCACGCGTTGCAAACCAACGCATTACCGACAAAAACAAAATCATCCCGCAGACGCCCGAGTTTTCGGCGCCGTCTGCGGGATGATTTTTTTAAACAATCGTTTCCGATTTTTAATATGCCCTTTCCGTCCCGGACATGAAAACATAAATTTTTTCCCATTGGAAAAAGGCGGTTTTCCGTCCGGGAGTGTCCTCGGCGGCGGGGCGTTTTTGAAGCCGCAAAAAACGGAGGCCAACGTTTAAATCGCCTCCGTTTCATCTGTAAAGTGATTTTATTTTACACTTTATCGCAGTTGCCCTTTAATCCGCTCCAGCGCGCCTTTTTCCAAGCGGGATACCTGCGCCTGGGAGATGCCGATTTCGCCCGCCACCTCCATCTGCGTTTTCCCTTCCAAAAAGCGCAGCGCGATGATCTGTTTTTCGCGGGGCGGCAATGCGGCGATGGATTCCTTGATCAAAATTTCCTGCATCCAGTTTTCATCGTTATTTTTACTGTCGCCGACCTGATCCATCACATAAATGGTATCCGAACCCTCGGAATACACCGGTTCAAACAGGCTGACGGGATCGACAATGGCGTCCAGCGCCTGCGCCACCTCTTCGGGCGGCAGCGACAGCTTTTTGGCGATTTCATCCACCGTCGGCTCACGGGAAAGGTCGCTGGTCAGCTTTTCCTTCACCGCCAGCGCTTTATAGGCGGTGTCGCGCACCGATCGGGAAACCCGCACCATATTATTGTCCCGCAAATACCGCCGCACCTCGCCCAAAATCATGGGCACGGCATAGGTGGAGAATTTCAGCCCCAGATCCAGATCGAAATTCCGAATACTTTTAATCAGTCCCACACAGCCGACCTGAAACAGATCGTCCGGGTTTTCCCCGCGGTTCCAAAAGCGCTGCAGCACGCTGAGCACCAACCGCAAATTGCCTTTGATAAATTTTTCCTCCGCCTTTTTATCGCCCGCCTTGATTTTTTGTAAAAGCTCCGTTTTTTCCGCGTCCGTCAAAATCGGGAGATCCGCGGTATTGACTCCGCTGATTTCCACCTTGCGCATGTTCAGTGCCATCACTCCTTGCGATTTGTTCTGTCATTAGCATTGACAATGCGCCGTCTTTCATTCGCTTTTATGAAATTTTTTCGATTTCTCGTTTCAGCCGATGAATGATTTTTTTCTCCAGCCGCGAGATATAGGACTGCGAAATGCCCAACACATCCGCCACCTCTTTTTGCGTCATTTCCCGCCGTCCGCCCATGCCGAAGCGCATTTCCATGATCACCCGCTCCCGCTCGGAGAGTTTTTCCATGGCAAAATAGAGCATCTTGCGCTCCTCGGCGTTTTCGATATTGCGGCAAACGCTGTCATTTTCCGTACCCAGCACGTCGCCCAAAAGCAGCTCGTTGCCGTCCCAGTCGACATTGAGCGGTTCGTCAATGGAAATTTCCGTTTTGGTCCCCGAATTTTTGCGCAAAAACATCAAAATTTCATTTTCAATACAGCGGGAGGCATAGGTGGCCAGTTTTATGTTTTTTTCGGGATTAAAAGAACGGATGGCCTTAATCAGTCCGATGGAGCCGATACTGATTAAATCCTCCGTCATGATGCCCGTATTGTCAAAGCGCTTGGCGATATACACCACCAGGCGCAAATTGTGTTCAATCAGCTTTTGCCCCGCGGCGTGATCGCCTTTTGCCATGGCGCGAATGTATTTTTCCTCTTTTTCGGGCGGGAGCGGCGCCGGCAGCGTCAGATACCCGTTAATATAGAAAACGCGCCCCGACAAAAGGGACAGCAGTCGTTGCATCCATCGAAACATATTCTACCTCTCCATTCTGCCGCCGAAGATACCAAAACGCAAAATCTTTCGCCGCCCGGCCGACGACGTACCGGGTGACGCCCGCTTGCTTTTTACGGCAAGCGGCCGACAGATATTTTATCGGGACTCATTTCCCCTCCAATGCCACACAACCGTGCAGCAGCATTTCAAACGAGCCGTCCTCGCTCAGCGGCGAAGCCACCAGCCCCAGCACCACATTTTCCACCGGTTTTCCGTCCGGATAGCGGCGCACCCAATCGGGGCGTACGGCAAAAATCAAGCGGCTCTCCCCGCCGATGCCCCGATACGGAATAAATCGGCATTTCAGCTTTCCGTAATGTTCCCGCAGCGTTTCCAGACTTTCAAAACGCTCACGGCGCACCGCGTCCAGCATACTCTGCGGCAATATGCCGCGCAAAGCGTCGGCATGAACGATCAGCACCGGATAGAGCGTCAGCGGATCCTGCAAGGCGTTGCCGGTATCCAAAAAACCGCGCAGCACCCGATATTTGCCCAAAATGCAAATTTCCACGTCTTCAAAGCGCGCGCCGCTTGCCCGACGGTTCTGCAAAAACGCAATCAGGCGGATCAAGCCGTAGAAGGCAAACGACAACGCCAAAAGCAGCCACAGCGGCATATCCACATAATAAACGCCGTTGGAATATACCATCTGTGCGCCCGCCGCGGTAAAGGCGTAAAACAAGTACATTCCGCCCCCGAAAATCAACAAACTTATGTAAAAATACAGCAGCGCCTTAAAGTACATCCGCGCGCTTTTAACCGGTATGGCCACGCCGGTCAGCGCCGCACCCGTTAAAATACGCGTCCCCGTCCAGGCCAAAAAGCCGATGTTCGGAAAAAACACAAACACGCTGTACAGTGCGCCCAATGCCGCGCCCGTCGCCAGCCGAAGCCGCTTGAGCGGCGCCCCCGAAAGCACGGCGCTGCCCGCCAACAACAAGTAGTTTATAATCAGGTTCAGCAAAAAAAGCAAGTCAACGTAAATTGTCAAGAGGCTCTTTCCTCCTTCCCATATTTTGATTATATTCCGCTTCCCCCTAAAAAAATGTCATAAACTGAAAGCGCAAAGCGTATTTTTACGACAAAAAGCATTTTGTTTCGGTTGACAATCGCATAAAAATCCTTTATTATTATAGTGAGAAAAAATGAAATCTCAAGAAAGGGATCAAACGAATGAGTACATTCATTACTGCGGACAGTACGTGCGATTTATCCGCCGAACTGATCGAAAAAAATCATATTGCCATCATGCCGCTCTTGGTCGGACTGGGCGAAGAGTATTTTCAAGACGGAGTGGACATTACCCCGCCCGACATCTATGCCTATGTCGCCAAAACCAAAAAGCTGCCGAAAACGGCGGCGCGCAGTGTAGCGGATTATCAAAGCTTTTTTGAAAAGCATACCGAAAACGGAGACGAGCTGGTGCACTTTACCATCTCCTCCGATATGTCCTCCTCCTACCAAAACGCCTGCATTGCCGCGCAGGAAATTGCGGGCACGGTGCATGTGGTGGACAGCCGCAATCTTTCCACCGGCATTGCGCTTTTGATGCTGGACGCACTGGAAATGGCAAAACAAGGCCTTTCGGCCGAAAAAATCGCCGAAGCCGTGCGCGAACGTACCGGATTGGTGCGCGCCAGCTTTGTGGTGGATACACTGGATTATCTTAAAATGGGCGGCCGCTGTTCCTCAGTGGCGGCGCTGGGCGCCAATTTACTCAAACTGCACCCCTGTATTGAGGTCATCGACGGTGCCATGCGCGTCACCACCAAATACAAAGGACCGCTGGCCAAGGTCATTTTGCAATATGCCGGCGACAAGCTGACCAAAGTGGAAAACATTCGCCCCAAAAACGTTTTTGTCACCCATACCGACTGCGACAGAGCCGTGGTGGAAAGCGTTTTGGAAGCGGTGCGCGCCACCGGTCTGTTTGAAAACATTTACGAAACCAAGGCGGGCGGTACGGTCAACAGCCACTGCGGTCAGGGAACCCTGGGCGTATTATACGAAATCAACGGGTAGTCCGATGTCCCGAAGCCGACGCATTTTTGTGAAATGTGCATAATAATCGGCCTATATATTTTATATATAAAATTATAAAATTCCCTTGCACTTTTGCTGTAAATAGTTTAAAATGTTAATATTAAGGGTAACAAGGAGGACTTTCACATGAGCGAAAACTTGAAAGATAGCTCCGGCAACCTGCTTGACAATACGGTTGAGCAG
>CAKRPM010000122.1 GCA_934378025.1 uncultured Eubacteriales bacterium
ACCAAGTACTGTGCGGGTAGCGGGCTTACGGCACCGTGCACCTTGCCGATATAACCATGGCCGATCACTAATATATGTTCCATAAATCGTTTCTCCTTTTCTTTGATTTTAGTGTAGCAATTTTTTGAAGAAAAATCAATATTTTTGTGTTGTGCTTGCACACTAATATCGGAGGAACTGAAAAATGAAAAAACGTATGAACGGGATTTTTTTCGGCTTGATTGCCGTGATCGGCGCACTTTTGATCTATACGGCCGGCGTTTCTTTCGGAGCGTTCGAGCGGCAGGTGGACGCCGTGGCGGGCAGCCGTACAAAAACGATAGAATTATATCGATTGAGGGGCACAATCTACGATCGATCGCTCAAGCCCATGACCAACGGGCAGACGCAGTATTATCTTTTGGTGGACCCCAGGGGCTTTGATCGAACGCAAAGCGAAACGTTGGCGCAGCTTTGCTCACTGACGCAAAAGCAATTGTCCGAAAAGCTGGAGGGTGAGAGCGTGTTTATTCTTTCGTCCGCCCAAAAGCCGAAAACCATGGACGGCGTGCGCGTGTTCAGCGGTGTACAACGGTATCAGGACACGGCGGTGCATTTGATCGGTTATACGGACGGCGATCATGTGGGCGTTACCGGACTGGAAAAAGGATATCAAAAGGAGCTGTCCCTGTTCGGCGGGCAAAAAACAATCAGTTATGCCGCCGACGCGGTGCGAAATCCGATTTTCGGACTCGGCATCACGGTGTCGGGACAAAACGGGAGCTATAAGGACGGTTTGGTGACCACGCTGGACAGCGCGCTGCAAACCCAAACGGAGCGGTCCGCCGCCGCACATATTCAGCGGGGCGCGGCGGTGGTGCTGGACGCATACAGCGGCGAAATCCGCGCCATGGTGTCCCTGCCGACATTTGATCCGGACAATGTCGCCGCCGCATTAAATGCGTCGGGCAGTCCCTTGGTAAACCGATGCTTGGGGGCGCAGACGGTCGGATCGGTGTTTAAAATCGTATTGGCCGCCGCGGCAATTGAGCAAGGAATGGATGATTTTTGCTATACTTGTCCGGGCAGTATCACCGTAAACGGAAGATCCTTCAGCTGCAGCGGGCAAACCAGTCACGGTGAGATGACGCTGGAAACGGCTTTTTGCAAATCCTGCAATGTTTATTTTATTGCACTGGGACAGATGCTGGGGTTTGATAGCATCATTTCCATGGCGCAGCGCATGGGTTTTACCGAGCCGATTGACATTGCCGAAAGTTTAAGCGCTGCGGCGGGTACACTGGCGGACGGCAAGGGGAAGGTCAGTCAGCAGCTTGCCAATTTCAGTATCGGCCAAGGGGACGTGACGGCCTCCCCCGTTCAAATTGCCCGACTTTCGGCGTTGTGCGGGAACGGCGGCTATTTGTTATCGCCCACGGCGGTGAAGGGATACTACGTTGCGGGGAAAATGACCGGCGAGCAGTGGCTGGGCAAGCGGGAGCGCGTTTTAAAGGAAGACGTCGCCGAAAAGCTGCGCAAGCTTTGTGTGAGCGCTGTGGACAACGGCACCGGCAAGGCGGCAAAACCCGACGGCGGTGCGGGTGGAAAAACCGCAAGCGCCCAGACAGGCGTGTTTGATGAAAACGGCAAGGAAATCCTCAACACATATTTTGCCGGGTTTTACCCCGCCGAAAATCCGCGGTACGCCATTGCCGTTTTTGCCGAAAACGGCGTTTCGGGCGGTGAAACCTGCGCGCCTGTTTTTAAAGAAATTTGCAACTATTTGCACGGGGCAAAAAAAGATTGACAGATTTTTAAAACGTGTTATAATTATTTTATTATAGAATTTTGCAAACTTTGACGAAAAAGGTTTGTACGCTGAAAAACGCGACAGAGAGGAAACCGAGGGCTGAGAGTTTCTGCGTCAGGGCGTATGAATTGCCACTTTCCGAGTTTGCACGCAGGTCTGTGATAAAGACGTTTGAGAGGCACTTTGTGCAATCGGGGTGGTACCGCGGTTTTTCGTCCCCGTTTGTAACGGTGCCGTTTTATTTTTTTGGAGGGAAAAGCATGAAATACATGGGACTCAATGAAATCCGCGAAAAGTATCTTTCGTTTTTTGAAAGCAAGGGGCATTTGCGCCTGGGCAGCTTTTCGTTGGTCCCCGACGGGGATAAATCATTGTTGCTGATCAATTCGGGCATGGCGCCGATGAAAAAGTTTTTTACCGGCGAGGTGACCCCGCCCAGCAAACGGGTGACCACCTGCCAAAAATGTATCCGCACGCCCGATTTGGAGCGCGTGGGGCATACGGCGCGCCACGGCACATACTTTGAAATGTTGGGCAATTTTTCTTTCGGAGATTATTTTAAAAAAGAGGCCATTCCCTGGGCCTGGGAATTTTTGACCAAGGTCATGGAAATCGACGAAAATCTTCTGTGGCCGTCCGTTTATGAGAGCGACGAGGAGGCCTATGCCATTTGGCGGGATGATATCGGCGTTCCGGAAAGTCGGATTGTCAGACTCGGAAAAGAGGACAATTTCTGGGAGCATGGCACCGGTCCGTGCGGCCCGTGCAGTGAGATTTATTTTGACCGCGGGGAAAAGTACGGCTGCGGCAAACCGGACTGCAAACCGGGCTGCGACTGCGACCGCTATATGGAAATCTGGAATAATGTATTTTCTCAGTTTAACAATATGGGCGACGGTACGTATACCGAACTGACCCATAAAAACATTGATACCGGTATGGGACTTGAGCGTCTGGCCTGCGTCATTCAAGGCGTTGACAATATGTTTGAGGTGGATACCATTCGCCGGATTTTGGACAAGGTGTGCGAAATTTCGGGGGTGCCGTATCGTCATGATGATGCGGCGGGAATTTCCATTCGCGCCATTACCGATCATGCCAGAGCGGCGACGTTTATGATCAGCGACGGAATTATTCCTTCCAATGAGGGCAGAGGATATGTGCTGCGCCGTCTGATTCGCCGCGCGCTTCGCCATGGAAAATTGCTGGGCATCAACCGTCCGTTTTTGGAAGAACTTTGCGATGTTGTCATTGCGGAAAACAAAGCCGGCTATCCCGAACTTGAGGAAAAGAAACAATTGATCAAAAAAGTGATTTCTTTTGAAGAGAGCGCTTTTGCCAAAACCATCGATCAGGGACTGTCCCTGCTGGACAATATGATGAAAAAAGGCACGACCCTTTCCGGTGCCGACGCCTTTAAACTCTATGATACCTATGGTTTTCCGCCGGATTTAACCAAGGACATTTTGGCGGAAAAAGGCATGACGATGGATGAGGATACTTTTAACGAATTGATGCAGGGGCAGCGCAACTTGGCGCGTGCTTCCCGCAAGGCAAGCGACGCCGAAAGCTGGAAGAGCAATGAAATGAGCTTTGAAAATATCGGCGCTACGGAGTTTGTCGGATATGAAACGGGCATGTGCGAAAGCAAAATTCTTGCCATTGCGGCTGAGAATTCTACCGCCGTGCATGCGGGCGAGAAGGCTGTTTTGGTATTGGAGCGCACGCCTTTTTACGGCGAAAGCGGCGGCCAGGTGGGCGATACCGGTGTTATTAAAGCGGGGGATTGCCTGTTTGAAGTGGAAAATACCAAAAAAACGGCAGCCGGTGTGTTTACACATTTCGGCAAGGTGGTTTGCGGCAGCTTTTCGGTCGGTCAGGCGGTCATTGCGGAAATCGATGCCAAACGGCGGGACGATATTGCCCGTAACCACACGGCGGCGCATTTGCTGCAGGCGGCGCTCCGCAAAGTGCTGGGCGAGCACGTGGAGCAGGCGGGCCAGTTAGTCAATGAAAAAGCCGTGCGCTTCGATTTCACTCATTTTTCTCCCATGACGGCGGAGGAAATTGAAAAGGTACAAGCGATAATCAATGAAGAAATCTTGGACGGTCAGCGTGTTACCATGCAAAGCATGCCTATTGAAGAAGCCAAAAAGCTGGGTGCGATGGCGCTGTTCGGTGAGAAATACGGCGATGTGGTGCGCGTGGTCACCGCCGGGGACGCCAGCATTGAGTTTTGCGGCGGCACCCATGTGGAGAACACGGCCAAGATCGGACTGTTTAAAATTCTCGGCGAATCGGGCGTTGCCAGCGGCGTACGTCGGATTGAAGCCGTAACCGGACGCGGTGTGCTGCAATGGATCCATCAACAACAAACCGTACTTGACGAGGCGTCGGCGGCGCTGAAAATCAATCAAAGCTCGGCATTGCCCGCCAAGTGCGCGGCTCTGACAGCTTCGTTAAAAGAGAAAGAGCGCACGATTGAAGTATTGGAAGGCCGCATTGCCGCGGAAAAATTGACCGCTATGTTGGAAAAGGCCGAACAGATCGGCGGCGTGCATGTGGTTTCCGGCGTGTTGGAAGGCATGAATGCGGGCGCGGTACGGAAATTGGGAGAAAAGCTGCGCGATCAGGACGACTGTGTGGCGGCGGTGTTGTTCAGCAAAGACGGACAAAAGGCCAACGTTTGCGTTGTATGCGGAAGTCGGGCCGTCAAGGCGGGGCTGCATGCCGGCAAAATTGTCGGTGAAGTGGCGGCGATTACCGGCGGTAAAGGCGGCGGAAAACCCGAGAGTGCCATGGCCGGCGTCGGCGATGTCGCGCTGATTGATAA
>CAKRPM010000123.1 GCA_934378025.1 uncultured Eubacteriales bacterium
GGTGAATGCCCTGTAGGTGCAATCTCCGCCGGTGAAGATACTTATGTAATCAACGCCGAGGAGTGCATTGACTGCGGTGCTTGCGCAGGCGCATGCCCGGCGGAAGCAATTGTTGAGGACTAATAACATAAAAATGCAGCGATTTTTTTAAGGAAAATCGCTGCATTTTTTTGAGGAAACGAGGGGAAAGTATTGAAAAACAAACATAAAATGATCGCCGTTTGGGCGGCGAGCGCTCTGTTTATGATTGCCCGCGCCCTGCAAAATGCGACGGTGCTGGGCAGCGACGGATTTTTTATCAAAGACACGGCGGGGCAACGCGTAATCGCCGCCTCTCTTTATGTGTTGATGGCGCTGGCGGCGCTGGGCAGTTTTTGGCTGCGGCGCGAGAAAAAAACGGTCGCTCCGGCGGAGATGCTTTGTGTACCGATGGTACGCTATCTTTGTTATGCCGTCGCGGCAATGATTGCCGTGCAGAGCGTCGGAGAGCTTTGCGTTTCCGATTGGACCGGTCTGATCGGACTTCCCACAGCGGCGTATTTTTGCCTTTTGGCGCGCAGCACCGCGGGGCAGAGCGCACCGGGAAAAAATGTGATGGCATTTTTTGCGCTGGCATATCCCTGCGTACGGCTGATCAAGCTGTTTTTCGATACGTTCCGTACCATTAAGGCCTCGGAAAATATTTTGGAAATTACCGGACTTTGCGCCATGGTATTTTTCTTCATCGGATTGACCAAGCAAATGATGAATTTTGAAGAACCGTTCGGAAAAACCGTTTGGTGCGCCGCCGTATTTTCTATATTCGGCACGCTGATCGGTCCGGTGCGGCTGTTAAGCGTTTTGATGGGGCGGGCGAGCCTTGATGCTTTGTCGGCGATTACCATGGCGACGGATATCGTGCTGTGGCTGTTTGCAATGGTTTGTCTGATTGTTTTGCTGGAAAGACAGCCAAAGCCGATGACCCCGCCGCAAAGCGACGGCGAGGAATAAGACCGCCGCCTTTTGCGCATACTTTTTTTGACGAATTTTCGGCAAAAAAACGGAGGGCGCATGAGGACGAAACTATGTATTATTACGGCGCTTTTTATGGCGGCGACGGCCATCGGCTGTGCCGTGGCGGCGGGCGCAACGCGCCGGGTGGGCGGTTATTTTGAAAACGATACCGTTTTCGCCGTGGAGCGGCAGACGGAGCATATAAAGATTACCGTTTTTAATTTTACGATCACACTTTGAGAAGGGAAGAGAACATGCCGGATCAGAAACACATTCGCAATTTTTCCATTGTGGCGCATATTGACCACGGCAAATCCACCATTGCGGACAGACTTTTGGAGCTGTGCGGCGCGGTGGAAAAGCGGGACGTGAGCGAGCAGATGCTGGATAATATGGATCTGGAGCGCGAGCGGGGCATTACCATTAAATCCAGAGCCGTGCGCATGGACTACACCGCGCTGGACGGCGAACAATATGAGATAAATTTGATTGATACGCCGGGGCACGTCGATTTTAACTACGAAGTGTCCCGCTCTTTGGCTTCCTGCGAAGGCGCGGTATTGGTCGTGGACGCCTCTCAGGGCATTGAGGCGCAGACGTTGGCCAATACATATTTGGCGTTGGAGCATGATTTGGAAATTGTCCCGGTGATTAACAAGATCGATCTGCCCAGCGCGCAGCCGGAGCGGGTCAAAAAAGAAATTGAAGATATTATCGGAATCCCCGCCGAGGACGCGCCTTGCGTCAGTGCCAAGACGGGGGAGAATATTCGCGCGATCTTGGAGGCGGTGGTGGAAAAAATCCCCGCGCCGACGGGAGCGGAAACGGCGCCGCTGAAAGCGCTGATTTTCGACAGCGTTTATGACAGCTATAAAGGCGTTGTGGTTTATATCCGTGTGATGGAGGGAACGCTGCGCGTGGGCGATCGGGTATTGCTGATGGCGGGCGGCGCGACGTTTGAGGTGGTCGAGGTCGGCTATCTGCGCGTTTTCGGCGGCGAAAAAACCGACGCCCTGCGTGCGGGTGAGGTCGGTTATTTTACCGCCAGCATTAAAAGCGTGAGCGATACGCAGGTAGGTGATACGGTGACCGGTGCCGATCGTCCCGCTGCGGAGGCACTGGCCGGTTACCGCAAGGCCAATCCCATGGTATTCTGCGGCATTTATCCCGCGGACGGCGCCCGATACGAAGATCTCAAAGAGGCGCTGGCCAAGCTGGAACTCAATGACGCGGCGCTGCTGTATGAGCCCGAAACGTCCGGTGCGCTGGGATTCGGTTTCCGCTGCGGATTTTTGGGACTGCTGCACATGGAGATCATTCAAGAGCGCATTGAACGCGAATTTCAAATTGACATTATCACCACCGCGCCCTCGGTTATTTATAAAATTAAGCTGACCGACGGACGGGAGGTGCTGGTGGATAATCCCACCAATTATCCCGATCCCGCCACGATTGCCGAGGCGAGCGAGCCGTTTGTCAAGGCGGATATTATTGCGCCGGGCGAGTATGTCGGCACGATTATGGAGCTGTGCCAGCAGCGGCGGGGCGTATATAAAAATATGACGTATATTGATACCGATCGGGTGAATATCCACTACGAAATGCCGCTGAGCGAAATTATTTATGATTTCTTTGACGCATTGAAATCGCGCACCAAGGGATATGCTTCCTTTGACTATGAGCTGTGCGACTACCGCCCCAGCAAGCTGGTCAAGCTTGACATTTTGCTGTCGGGGGAAATTGTGGACGCACTGAGCTTTATCGTGTTCAGCGACAATGCCTATGCGCGCGGGCGCAAAATGGCGGAAAAGCTGAAAGAATACATCCCCAGACAGCTGTTTGAAATCCCCATTCAGGCGGCGGTGGGCGGCAAAGTAATTGCCAGAGAGACCGTAAAGGCCTTGCGCAAGGACGTACTGGCCAAATGCTACGGCGGGGACATTACCCGCAAGAAAAAGCTGCTGGAAAAACAAAAAGAGGGCAAAAAGCGCATGCGGCAGTTGGGCACCGTCGAGGTCCCGCAGGAGGCGTTTATGGCCGTGCTGAAACTGGACTCATGATGCTGTATCTGCACATCCCGTTTTGTGCGAAAAAGTGTCGATACTGCGCCTTTTATTCGGTGACGGACGCCTCCTTGCAGGCGGCGTATATCGATCGTCTTTGCGATATGTTGGCACAAACCGAGGGGACTTTCGAGAGCATTTATATCGGCGGCGGCACGCCCAGCGTGCTGGATCGGTCGCTTTTCCAAAAACTGCTGGACGCCCTTGCGGGGCGCACGGGGGGAGAGTTTACCGTGGAGGTCAATCCGGACAGTACGGATGCGGCACTGCTGCAGCAGCTGGCGGCGGGCGGGGTCAACCGTCTGTCTGTCGGTGTGCAAAGCCTGTGGGATGACGAGCTGCGCGCCGCGGGACGGCTGCATACGGCCGCGCAGGCGCTTCGGGCGCTGACGCTGGCGCGGCAGGCGGGATTTGAAAACATCAGCGCCGATTTGATTTACGGATTGCCGGGGCAGACGCCGGAGCGTTTTCTGCACAGTCTGAAACAGCTGACGGATGCCGAAATTCCTCATCTGTCCTGCTACAATTTAACGCTGGAGGCGGGCACGCCTTTCGGCGAGCACCCGCCGCAATTGCCGGACGAGGCGGCGCAGCTGGAAATGTATCGGCTGTTATGCGCGCATTTGCGGGCGGCGGGGTATGAACATTATGAAATTTCCAATTTTGCATTGCCGGGGCGGCGCGCCGAGCACAACAGCGGTTATTGGAGCGGCCGGGAATATCTCGGTCTGGGCAGCGGCGCCCATTCCCTGATCGGCGGCAAACGCTGTGCCTTTTCGGAAGATATTGTTCATTTTATAAATAAAAGAGGCATGGAGTTTGATGAGGAAACCGTGCTGGATGCGGCCGATCGCCGCGAGGAGCGCATTATGCTGGGGCTGCGCACGGACAGCGGGACGGAGCTTAGTCTGCTGGACGAAAAAAAGGCGCGGCGCTATCAAGCCATGGGGTTGGCCGACATCCGTGACGGTCGGCTGATTTTAAACGAACGGGGCTTTTTGGTGTCCAACACCGTGATTGCCGATTTGCTGTAACCCCCTGATCCTATTGAAGAAGCTGTAAAAAGTGCCAACTTTTTACGGCTTTTTTTATTTTTTCAAAATATTTTTCGAAAAAGCTTGACAGTCTTAAAAAAGTGAGTATAATAAAATTAGCACTCGGGGATAACGAGTGCTAATATCATACAAGTGAGGTGTGTACGGTGAAAGAGCGGCAAAAGGCGATCCTGAAAGCCGTGGTGGAAAGTTATATTGAAAACGGCGAACCGGTTGCCAGCAAAGCAATTTTGGCGCGCGAAAATATGAATGTATCTTCCGCGACCGTACGCAATGACCTGGCAGAGTTGGAAAAACTCGGTTTTCTGCAGCAGCCGCATACGTCGGCGGGGCGTGTTCCCACCGAGGCGGGATACCGTTTTTATGTGGACGAGTTGCTGGAAATGCCCAGTTTGGACATGGGAAAAGCGGAGGATATGGTGGCCGCTATCGGCAGTATCAACGCTACGGTGGACGACTTTTTACAGGAAGCCATCAACATGTTCAGC
>CAKRPM010000124.1 GCA_934378025.1 uncultured Eubacteriales bacterium
TCGCCTTGCTTTATATATTCTTCAAGTTCAAATTGCCAATTTTTATCCGGCATATTTGCACCTCATTTCTTACAATTCCTCCGTCTTAAAGGTTGTATATCCCTCGTAGTAGTAGCTGTGGTCGATGCCTTTCATATAAACTTCACGGCTATTGATGTCATCTGTGAGAGCATTTTTTAGGATATGTTTGATTTCGATATCCTTAATGGGGCTACGTTCCATTGCAAGCAAATAATCTTCTTTATCCACATTGCTCCAATCAACAACTTTGTGAAGTTCGGCTTTGAAAATGAGGTCGAACCAAATGCGGGTGCTGCGCCCGTTTCCTTCTCTAAAGGGGTGAGCAAAATTCATTTCCACATACTTCTCAACGATTTCGTCGAAAGTGGACTGCGGCATTTTATCAATGTTGACAAGAGCTGCTTCGAGATACATTAGCGGCGCGAACCGAAAGTTGCCCTTGGAAATGTTCACGGTTCTGAGTTCTCCGGCAAAGTCGTAGATATCATCAAAAAGATACTTATGGATTGCTTTAAGGGCGGAGAATTTTCCCGCTTCCAATTGATCAAGCAACCCGTTTTCAAAAAGCTCAAGCGCTTTTTTCTTGCTGATGCGTTCTTCCGCGCGGGCAAGGTCGGCAGAGCTTGTCAGCCCCAATTTATTTTCAAGTGCCATATTGAACCTCCCATTTTTAATGTAACGTAGTTACAACCAGCACAATCACAGCAACAATCAGTAAAATTCCAACTAAACCGATTAAACATCCAACCGGTTTTGATGAGGAACACTCCTGCTTTGGAGGAATATATTCAGACGGTTTTGGTTGTTTTGGTCTTTGTACAGTCTGAGTGTTTTGCGCTTTACGATATAATGTCAGCGGATCATTGCCGGACATAATGCGTAAATGAAAACCATCCAGCCATTCTGCATCACCGTATTTGCACATATTTTCTTCCGTGCAATTTGGCTCGTGGGCAATTTGGTTGCGAATCCATCGATAGTGCTTTAATTGTTTCAGGTCGCTATCCCAACTGAAAATATAGCGCGAGGCAGATGTCAGTCTTACCATTTCATCAATATAAGCGGAAACACCACGGTTGTTTCCGTAAATTTCATTGCATAACTTTTCAAGTCGTTTATAAGAATGTATAAAGCCCATTTTCTCACCACATCATTTATCAGCCGCAACGCCGGATTTCATCCAGGCATCGACTTCGCTGATTTTGAATTTCCACAGCCTGCCGATTTTGGCAGCGGGCATATTGCGACGTTCAATCCAGTCGAGAACGGTATCACGGCTAACGCCCAAATATTCCATAATCTCTTTCATCGAATACCATCGTTCAAGGTTGTTATCCATGGTGAAGCCCTCCTTTTTCACAAAAATGCAATTTTACATTATATAGTATAACATAATTCTTGGAAATTTTCAAGGATTAATAGCGGTTTATTCAGGATTAAAAAGAAATACCGCAGGTTTCATGTCAAAATAGCGACCAAAATACAGAAAAGCCGATGGCCTCTGCAGATAAAATGCAGAAGTCATCAGCTTTTTACCGGCGGTTTCGACATTCGCCGCGGAAGAACTTCATTCTTTTTGCCAAAGATTATATCACCGGGCTCTGAAAAAGCCAAGCTCATACAGATGCAAAAAACTC
The DNA here is from genome assembly GCA_934378025.1 of uncultured Eubacteriales bacterium. Lineage (GTDB taxonomy): Bacteria > Bacillota > Clostridia > Oscillospirales > QAKW01 > Firm-08. The sequence goes on from CAKRPM010000124.1 coordinate 1,659, forward strand.
CGCAATCGTTCTATCAAAATTGCGATGCTCTCTCATCAGCATCGAAACATATTGATTTTTCCGTGTTGCAAGATGGCAGCAGTTCTTTGTCCGGCACGCCGTAATTGCCATTTACCGCCGCAACACCATTCAGTACGTTTGAAACAAAACATTCACAGAATCCCTATCCCGATCAGGCTGATCCAAATGAATAAGCCACCGATAAGAAAGGACACAATGGAGAGAAGGTGTCCTAAGTACTGGCGAATGATAATGGCAACGAAATTGAACAGCCCGATACCAACCACAAGGGAACCGATTGCTCCAAGTATGCACCATCCATTAACAGATCCTTTGTATATCCAATCGACATACACGCCATAAATCATCAAAGGCGCCACAAATGCAATTATGCCCAAGATAACCAAAAAGACGTAGCCCACGGGGTGCTTTTTCTCGAACTCTTCGTCCGCATCGCGAAAAAAATAGCGGGATGCGCCCTTCGGCGGTAAATAGTTACTGTTTTTTCTGCGCTTCCTTTTATACTTCTTTCCTATAAACACTCACCTCTTAAAATATTCAACGGCATGCAACTTACATGTTTGCCGGACAGGGCACATCTCTTGTAAAAAAGCACCTGCATGTGCAGGTGCTTTTTTTCTGGCGGAGACGGCGAGATTCGAACTCGCGGGGGATTGCTCCCTAACTGATTTCGAGTCAGCCCCGTTATGACCACTTCGATACGTCTCCGTTTATAGCTTTTCATTGAAGTACGCATAGTAGTATACCACATCGTTTTCCTCAGTGCAAGTCTTTTTTGCAAGTTTGTGCGCTAACGTGACAAATCCTGCAGCAGCTGTTTCGTATCCTTATGCCACAAAACGTACAAGGTTCCTTTTTTTACGGACACAAAGCTCGCCTTCCCGACAAATTCATTACTGACGCCGAGCGGCATTTTGGATGAAAGTGTACAGTTCGTAACCTGATATTTTAGTCCCTTAATATCCACACCTTGGGCGTCCTCTCCCATACAAAAAACAGAAATATATCCGCTTTCATGCGCGTCGAACATCATTTTACTGTTTTGAATTGCCGTAATAACGCAATCGCCGTCAAACATAAAGCCATGCGCCCCGTGCTCCGCAATAAAAGCGAGCGCCTGCAAATTGGCCAGCGTATGTGCCAGACGAGTACCGCCCGCACAGCCATAAAGTAAAAACAAACGATACCCCCGATCCAATCCTTCCCGAACGGCCAGCATTGTATCGGTATCATCTTTTTCGACGGGATACCGCAGCGTATTCTCCCCTTCCGGCACAAATCCGAGACTGTCAAAATCGCCGATCACAAGATTGGCGGCAATTCCCCGTTTTTTCAAATAGGCATAGCCTTTATCGGCGGCAATAACGTACGCTCCGGCCGGAAAAACATATTCACTTTGTTCCACTCCGCCGACAATGCAGGCAATCTTGTTCATTGAAATCTCCGTTCCGCCGCCAAAACTTCCGAAAATCACCGATAGCGGCCGCGGAGATTTTCCATTAAATATTCAATTGCGTTCTTTATAAAAATATTATATATGAAATTGCTTCTTTCGTCAATATCCGCATAAAAGAATTGACATACCCGGTCGGTAGTGGTACTATATAAAAATTAGGGGGTTGGATCTATGAGCATTATTGAAGTTATTTTACTCGGTATAGCACTGTCCGCAGACGCATTTGCCGTTTCAATCTGCAAGGGACTTTCCGTTCCGAAACTGCGCGGAAAGCACATTTTAATTGTCGGCGCTTATTTTGGAATTTTTCAGGCAATTATGCCGATGATCGGTTTTTTGCTTGCCTTTAAATTTGAAAGTCTGATTGACAATGTCGCTCATTGGATCGCCTTTGCTATGCTGCTTTTAATCGGCGCGAATATGATCAAAGACGCGCTGGAGGATAAGGAAGAAAGCGTTAACGAATCCTTTGGATTTCGGGCGATGCTTTCACTGGCCGTGGCCACCAGTATTGATGCGCTGGCGGTCGGCGTCAGCTTTGCTTTTACGAAAATGAACTTTACCGAGCTGCTTTACTCGGTCACCATTATCGGCTGCACCACCTTTATTTTGTCGGCCATCGGCATCAAAATCGGCCATGTCTTTGGTGAAAAATATGACAAAACCGCCAAAATCATCGGCGGCGTACTTTTGATTTTAATTGGACTGAACGTTGTGTTAAACCACTACGGTATCGGCACCGATGCGTTGTTGGCGGTGCTCAAATGAGTCATTTTATTTGTCCGGTATGCGGCGAGCCTTTATTCATTGACGGCAAGCAGCAAATTTGCAAAAATCATCACACCTACGATATTGCCAAAGCCGGGTATATTAACTTGCTGCAATCCCAAAAGTCAGCGCAAAAGCGCCATGGGGATGATAAACTGATGGTGCGATGCCGCAAGGAATTTTTAGACAAAGGTTATTACGCCTGTCTGCTTGACGAATTGATCAAGCAGTGCCTTGCCGTTCCGAAAGAGTCGCTTTCGGTGCTGGACGTTGGTTGCGGCGAAGGATGGTACAGCGATCGTATTTTTACCGCATTACAATCCGCCAAAAGCGTTACAATGTCGGGCGTGGATATTTCAAAAGACGCGCTGATTTACGCCGCAAAAAGAAACCGCGATATTGCCTGGGCGGTCGCAAGCGTCAGCAAATTGCCTGTTGCCGATCAAAGCGTGGACATTTTGATCAATCTTTTCGCGCCGTTTGATGAATCGGAATTTTACAGAGTATTGCGCCCGGGCGGTATTTTTATACGTGCCATTGCGCTTGAAAAGCATCTGTGGGGACTCAAAGAAAAAATTTACGATCATCCTTATGAAAATCAGCCGCAGTTCCCCATTCTTCGTGGATTTGAAGGACCGCAGCGCAAGGACATTTGCCAAACAA
>CAKRPM010000125.1 GCA_934378025.1 uncultured Eubacteriales bacterium
AACCTGCGGCGCAGGCCGATGCCAAGGAAACCGTGCATTTCCGACGCAGCGGGTTTAACCGCGGGGTGAAAACGGAGTTGGATATCCGCGGCATGAACGTGCTGGACGCCACCGAAGAAATTGATCGTTTTATCGATGCGGCATTACTGGGAAAATTGAAAGATGTTCGGATTATTCACGGAAAGGGCACCGGCGTTTTGCGCGCCGGGGTTCATGCGCATTTGCGGGCACATACCGCTGTGAGCGCTTTTGAACTGGCCGCTTTCGGTCAAGGAGACAGCGGTGTCACCGTTGTGCATTTAAAATAGAGTAAATTTATGAAAAATAAAAACGAAAGCCTCATCTTTTTGCGGTAAATTGCTTTATAATAACCGAAATAGATCAAACGGAGGTTATGAGATGGAGATTACTTGGTTAGGGCAAGCAGGGCTGTTGATTGAAACGTGCGGCATGAAAATTTTGGTGGATCCGTATCTTTCCGACAGCGTTGAAAAAATCAACCCGAAAAATTACCGCCGTCATCCGGTGGATCGGCGATTTTTTGAATTTGTGCCGGATATGATTGTTTGCACGCATGATCATTTGGATCACTACGATCCCGAAACCTTGGATCACTATTTGCTGGGAACAGAGGGCGTTGTTTTTTTAGGACCCAACTCCTGCTTTCAAAAAGCGGCCTCATACCGTCAAAATCATAATTTTGTAAAGTTTGACCGCCATGGACAATGGACGCAAAACGGCGTACTTTTTAAGGCGGTGCGCGCCGATCACTCCGATCAATATGCCATCGGCGTGCTGATCAATGATGGACAAAAGACCGTATACATCACCGGCGACACTCTGTATAATACGGAGATTTTTGAAGATATCGACGAGCCGGTGGATGTTTTGATCCTGCCGATTAACGGCGTGGGCAACAATATGAATATGACGGACGCGGCGCGCTTTGCCCGCAGGGTTGCGGCAAAGCAGGTAATGCCGGTGCATTGGGGCATGTTTGATGAACTGGATCCGACTCGGTTTGACGCTCCGGGACGAATCATTCCCGAAATTTATCAAAAAATAACCTTTTAAAAGAAAAAAGACTGTAAAACCATGTTTTACAGTCTTTTTTTATTTGATCATGTCTATTCTTCGTCCGCTTCCTCGTCGGAAAGGTCAAATTCAAGCGTTTCGCCGCAGCCCGGGCAATTGATTTTGCCCTCGTCTGCGATATCCTCGTCAACGCAAAATTCTTCTCCGCACTTGGGGCAAACGATGGTGAAATAATCGTCCTCATCACAACCGTCGCAGCCGTCGCAATCAAACTCGTCGCAATCGTCCTCGTCCAGGTAATCCTCGACATTCTGCAAATCCTCGTCGATTTCGCCGATGTATTCGTCCAGATCATTTACCGCGTCGTCGATTTCCGTGATGGCGTCCGCCATATCGCCCAGTACGTCCACAACCGCCGCCACAATTTTCATGGTGTCGCTGTCCTGCGGATTCAGGCCTTCCATCAACCCTTTAATATAGGCAACTTTTTCGGTTAATTTCATAAGAAAACTCCCTTTCTGTTAGGCGCGTTCCATATATTCGCCGGTACGGGTATCAATCTTTACTTTTTCGCCTTCGTTGATAAAGATCGGCACTTTAATAACCGCACCCGTCTCCAGTGTAGCCGGCTTGGTAACGTTGGTGGCAGTATCGCCGCGAACGCCCGGCTCGGTTGCGGTAACCTCCAAGGTTACAAACAACGGGGGCTCAACGCCGAAAACATTGCCTTTATAGGACATGATTTTAACTTTGTCGTTTTCTTTAACAAATTTAAAATTGTCTCCCAGCTTTGACGCGTCAAGCGGAATTTGCTCGTAGGTTTCACTGTCCATGAAATAGTACAGCTCGCCGTCGTTGTAAAGATATTCGTATTCTTTTCTTTCGATGTACGCATTTTCAAATTTGTCCGTCGGGTTAAAGGATTTTTCCACAACCGCGCCGGTAATTACATTTTTGAATTTGGTGCGTACGAACGCTGCGCCCTTACCGGGTTTTACGTGTTGAAATTCGATGACTTGATAGACTTGTCCGTCCATGTCAAACGTAATTCCGTTTCTGAAATCTCCTGCTGTTAGCATGTGTATAGTACCTCCAAAATATTCTTTTACTATTTTATAACATTTATGTGTATTTTGCAAGTTTATTTTAAAATTAACAATTCGGTGGGGGATTTGGTCAAAATTTCGCCGCCGTTCGGGCGAACCAATACCATGTTTTCCACCCGTACGCCGAGCTCGCCCGGAAGGTAAATGCCCGGCTCAATGCTTAAAACCGCCCCCTCCGGTATGGCGCGCTCTTCCCGCGGGGAAAAATTGGGGGCTTCATGAATTTCAATGCCGATGCCGTGACCGGTGCTGTGATCAAAATGACCGGCAAAGCCTTGACGGTCGATGTACGCTCTGGCCGCTGCGTCGACTTCTTTTCCGATTACACCCGCCCGCACGGTTTTCAAGGCACACTGTGCGGCGTGGATCACCGTGTCGTATACCGTTTTCATTCTTTCACTGCAATGTCCCAGCGCGACGGTACGGGTCATGTCCGAGCAGTATCCGTTTTTCACGGCGCCGAAATCCATGGTTAAAAATTCGCCGCTTTGCAATTTTTTATCTCCGGCAACGCCGTGCGGCAGCGCGCCGTTTGCACCGGAAACGACAATGGGATCAAAGGCCAGCGCCTCCGCCCCCAAACGGTACATGTGGTAAATCAGCCGTGCCATCACTTCTTTTTCCGTCATTCCGAGTTTAATTTCTTTTAAAATCGCCTGATAGGCCTGATCGGTGATTTCTTGCGCGGATACAATGGCTTGAATTTCCTCGGGGGATTTTTTCATGCGCATTTTACCGGGTAAATTTCCGGTGTCAAAGACAATGGGCAGCGCAGAAAATTCGGCCGCTTGGGCGACGGTGATGTAGCTTGGCTCCAAAATCAATTGCTTCAGCGAAAATTCTTGTGTCAAATGTTGCAGCGTGCCGCAAATGCCCTCGCTGAATTTTCGGACGGTAATGCCCTCAAAAACACGGCGCTCGGCTAACTCTAAATAACGAAAATCCGTATAAAACAGCGCTGCCGTATGTGTAACGCAGACCAGACCGTAACTGGTATGCACGCCTGTAAAATATTGACGGTTGACCGGGGAAAGAAAGACGAATGCGCTGTCTTTTTCAAGATGTGCGCGCAGAGTGTTGATTTTTTCCATTTTATTTTTCCTCCAGTGCCGCAACGGCGTTTTGCATGGCAAGCGCGTCTTTGCTCATGGTGCCGGCCGATTCGCAGATAATGGTAGGCGACCAACCGCGCCGCACCAACTGATTGGCAAGCGGTTCAAATTCCGGCCCGAAGGTTTTGTCCTCAAAGGTCAGATGGCGCACCTCACCGCCGCGCGGGCTGTACTCAATTTTGGAAAAATGAGCGTGAAAAATGCCGGCTCGATCCCGACCCAGTGCGTCCTCCACCGCATCCAACAGAGCGGCATAATCCGCCTCGCTTTGAATGGCGCCGAACGTGCGTGCATTTAAATGGCCGAAATCGATCGTCGGCAAGAGGCGCTCATCCATTTTGCAAAGCGTCAGCACCTCGTCCAAGGTGCCCAATTGATTGATTTTTCCCATGGTTTCCGGGCAGAGGATAATATCATCCAAGTCATGCTCGTGCAGCGCATCCAGCGCCAGACGCATGGTATCTTCCGCCAGTGCCAGCGCTTGTTGTCTTGAAATTTTTGAGCATGAACCTGTATGCAGCACCACGCGCGTTGCGCCCGTCTGTTTTGCAAGGTTAGCCGATTGGAGGATGTAGTCGATGCTTTTCAGCCGTTTTTCCTGCTCGATGCCGGACATGGAAATGAAATAGGGCGCGTGTACGGAAAGCCGAATATGATACTTTTCGGCTTCTTCTTTCAGTTTTGCAGCGGCGGCCGGCCCCATTTTGACGCCCCGACCGCACTGAATTTCATAAGCGGAAAGTCCGATTTTATGCAAAAAGGCGGGCATTTGAAAAGTGGATTTGTTGCCTTCGCTGTAAAACCAATCGCAATTGCCGCCCGGTCCGAAATAAATCATGATTTTCTCCTTTTCTTTTTTTAAGATTATACCACAATCGCTGCCGAAAATAAAGAATTTTCTTGTATTTTCGGCAAATAACGATTATAATAAACTCATAAAGTTTTCGGGAGTGGAAAAATGAAAGATCAAAAAAAGGGAACATACTTTATTTTGCCCATAATATTATGGTTGATTTTTATTGGATATACGGTGCTGGTGCTGACGGTGGATCGTCAACCCATCGGTCCGCAAAACAGCGTTGTCGGATTGGCGGGGATCAATGCGTATTTTCAAAAACTTTGCGGAAGCAGTACGGCATGGTATGAAATTACAAGTTTGATCGGCAAGCTGTCGTTTTTGGTGGTCGGCCTGTTTGCGGTGCTCGGCATCGGGCAATGTATCGCCCGCCGCAGTGTGCGGAAAGTCAACGGCGATATTTTGCTGATGGGCGCTTTGTACGTTTTGCTCGGCGGCGCGTATGTGTTG
>CAKRPM010000126.1 GCA_934378025.1 uncultured Eubacteriales bacterium
GGGCAATACCGTGGCTGGAGGAAATGACAAATTCCTCATCGTTTGCGCGGCCGGGCACTTTGCCGTTGATGATGTCGCCGAGCAGACAGTATTCATCCCGAAGGCCGTCGGTATATTTTCCCTCTTTCAGATAGTTTTGCACCAAATTCCAGTCATCGCATACAAACCGATCGGCAAACCGCGTGTAGGTTTTGCCGTCCCATGCGGTGCTTTCCAGCGGAATTCCCAGCATGCCTTTATGCAGCATCTCGCTGTAAATGAACGGCTTGTCGGAGCGCTGCGTGGCGGTGATCAAAATTTGGGACGCGTCGATAGCCGCCTGCCGTTCGGCATCCGAACGAATGGGGATAATTTCCACGTCCGGCAGCAGGGGCTGCATTTTTTTCAAATAAGCATCAATGGCGGCGTCGTACAAATCGCCGATATAAATTCGTTTTAATTCGGGTACGACTTTTTTCATCAAGCGGGCGTTCCAGCGCCCCTGCTCCCCGGCACCGATAATGGTGAGGGTGTGCGAATTTTTCACTTTACAATATTTGGCGGTCAGCGCGGCGACGGCCGCCGTACGAATTGCGGTGATCCAACGGGCGTCCATAATGCCGGTAACGGCGCCGGTTTGCGGGTCGTTCATCACCATAAGCCCCCAGGTAACCGGCATTTTTGCCCCGCGGTTTTCGGGATAACCGGCCACCCATTTCATGCCGACCGATTCGTCTTGTCCGCCGATGTAGGCGGGCATGGCGTTGATATAGGTGCCCGGGCGGGTGTTTACATGAATTTTAACAGGCAATTGACAGCGATTATTGCAAAAATCGCTCATGACTTGTTCTACAGCGGCAATTACCTCGTCGTAATCGATGTTCAGCGAAAGAATGTCCTCTTGAGAAAGATAGCGGAAAGTGAATGCGTTCATTTTTGTCTCCTTTTCAAATTCGTTAAAGTTCAAAAAATATCATCAAAACACAACGAGATTGTAGCATACGTCCTTTTCTTTGTCAAGCCCCTAAAACAAAAGAATTTTTGAAAATTTCGACAGCCTGATTTATTTTTCAAAATGTTGAATTTGTATTTTTAACAGTAAAAATCCAAAAAATAATTCAACAAAACACATCATATTTTTCGGAAAGTCTTTTGCGGCAGGCGTTGCGCAATTTCAAAATTTCGATAAACTTCAACAGATTTGTCCTTGTCAAACCATGCCCTCTGTGATAAAATAGACGCAGTGAAAAAACGGCGGCGTAAAAAACGCCGCTTTATAAAAGAGAGGGGATGCCGCTGCGGCGGTAAAGGGGAAAGAATATGTACCAATGCGGGTTTGATAATGACAAATATCTTGAAATGCAGTCGCAACATATTGCCAAGCGTATTGCACGCTTCGGCGGCAAGCTGTATCTGGAATTCGGGGGGAAGCTGTTTGATGATTTTCATGCTTCGCGCGTGCTGCCCGGCTTTGCGCCCGATTCCAAAATTCGTATGCTGGCGCGCCTGAAGGATGAGGCGGAAGTGGTCATTGCAATCAATGCGGCCGACATTGAAAAAAACAAGGTGCGCGGCGATATCGGCATCACGTACGATTTGGATGTTTTGCGGTTGATTGACGCGTTTCGGGGATTTGGCCTGTATGTCGGCAGCGTGGTGTTGACGCGTTACACCGGGCAGGCGGCGGCGGACGCTTTTGAACATCGCCTGAAACGGCTGGGCGTTCCCGTGTATAAGCACTATCCCATTGAGGGATATCCCTCGAATTTAAAATTGATTGTATCGGATGACGGTTTTGGAAAAAACGATTATATTCAGACCACGAGAAGTCTGGTGGTGGTGACGGCGCCGGGACCCGGCAGCGGGAAAATGGCCACTTGTTTGAGCCAGCTGTATCATGAGCACAAGCGCGGGGTTAAAGCGGGATATGCAAAGTTTGAAACGTTCCCGATTTGGAATTTGCCGTTGAAAGACCCGGTAAATCTTGCCTATGAGGCGGCGACGGCCGATTTGAATGACGTGAATATGATCGATCCGTTTCATCTGGAAGCATACGGGAAAACAACGGTCAATTACAATCGGGACGTCGAAGTGTTCCCGGTGGTGCGCGCCTGTATGGAACGAATTCTCGGTGAGTGCCCGTATCAGTCCCCGACGGACATGGGCGTGAATATGGCGGGCAACTGCATTTTTAATGAAGCGGCGGTGCATGAGGCTTCGAAAAACGAAATTGTGCGTCGTTACTATGAGGCGATGTGCAAACGTTCGCGCGGTGAGGGCGGCGATGATGAGGTCACCAAGGTGCAGCTGCTGATGGAGCAGGCGGGCATTGAGGTCGGATTTCGAAAGGTCATTCAGGCGGCGGTGGAACGCGCCGCACAGACGGATGCGCCTGCGGCGGCACTGGAGCTGCCGGACGGCAGAATTGTCACCGGAAAAACCACCTCGCTTTTAGGGGCCAGTGCGGCGCTGTTGCTCAACTCGTTAAAAATGCTGGCCGGCATTGAAAAAAAGGTACGCCTGATTCCGCAAAATGTGATTGAACCGGTACAGGCACTGAAGGTCAACGGACTGGGCAATCATAACCCGAGACTGCATACCGACGAGGTGCTGATTGCACTGTGCATTTCCGCGGTGACGGATCAAAACGCCGCGGCGGCCATGGCGCAGCTGCCGAAGCTTCGCAACTGCGAGGCTCATTCCTCGGTGATGCTCAGCAGTGTGGACGCGGCGACGTTTAAAAAACTGGGCGTTCAGCTGACTTGCGAGCCGCGCTATCAAACCAAAAAGCTTTATCACGGATAAAGCGCAATAAATACGATCAAGAGCCGCAAAAAACTTTTGTTTTTTGCGGCTCTTTGGTTGCACTCTTTATACAAATTTGATATAATAATTATGTTTATGCGAAAAACGAGCAATAAAAGGAAGCGAAAATGTGAAAGAAAATAATGTAATGCGCGCTACCACGGCGGTCATGGCAGTGACTTTGCTCTCCCGATTGCTCGGGTTTGTAAGGCAGAGTATGATCGCTTCTATATACGGTGCCAATCAAACGGTGGATATTTATTTTACGGCCAGCGACTTTTTTATCGGCGTTTCTGCCGCATTTACCACGGCATTGACGGCGGCACTGGTCAATATTTATATTCGGGTGCGGCTGAACAACGGAGAAAAGCAGGCCAATCGTACCGCCTCCGGCATGATGACGTTTTACTTTTTATTCGGCATCGCGGCGGTCGGGCTGTTTGTGCTGGCGGCCCCTTTGCTGGCACGGATTTTGGCGCCGGGATATGATGCGGCGGGATTGGCGGAGCTGACAAAGTTTTTGCGGATTTACTCGCTGGCACTGATTTTTTCGGGGTTTCAATCTATATTGGCGGCGGTGTTAAACGCTCGAAATTCGTTTGTCCCGGCCAATTTATACGGTTTGATTTACAATCCGCTTGCCATCATTATGATGCTTTTCGGCAGTCAAAATTTGGGCATTTATGCCGTTGTGATCGCCTATATGATCGGAAATTTGATTCAGCTTGCGGTGATGAACGGCTTTTGCCATGGGCGGGTGCGCCTTTGCGTGCCGGCGTTTACGCCGGAAATTCGGCAAATCCTTTGGCTTTCTCTGCCGTTGTTGCTTTCCAATATTCTGCTGCAGTGCAATCATGTGGTGGATAAGGTGATTTGCAATCTGCTGGGAGAGGGCATGGTATCAGCCTATGCCTACGCCTACGCGCTGGAGCAGTTCGTGACCGCCGCGTTCAGTTTGACGGTCGGGCAGGTACTGTATTCGACCTTTACGGATCTTGCCGCAAAAGGTGATCATGATAATATGCAAAAAATGCTGGAAAAGGCGCTGGGTGTGCTTGTGTTGATCTTGTGGCCGGTGCTTTTGGTCAGTTTCATCGCTTCGGGCGATATTGTTCGCATTGTTTATATGCGCGGCAGCTTTACGGAAACGGCCGCCGTGAATACGCAGCTGGCGCTGATGGGATTTGCCGTCGGCTTTCCGATTGTGGCGGTGCGGGAAATATATGTGCGGGTGCATCTGGCCTACCAAAATTCAAAACGTGCCATGACGGCGGGCGCTGCGGAGGTACTGATCAATACCGTGCTGAGCATTTTTCTTGCGATGGTGCTTAAAGAGCGGGGATGGGGCATTTTCGGAATTGCCTTGGCCACCAGCCTGTCGGCGCTGCTTTCGATATTTTTGCTCAATCGCTCGGTTCGCCGATATTTACCCCGGTTTCGCCTTATGAATTTACGCGTTACTTTTTTAAAAATACTGGCGGCGGGCGCCGTTTGCACCGCAGTGATTATCGTAACGGGGAAAATTCCCTGCGGACGGTTGTTTGGGTTTGTGCTGCAGAGTGCGGCGGGAATCGGCGTATATATTGCCATGCTGTCGGCAATGCGTTGCGAAGAAATCCATCAAGCGGCACGCATGATTAAAAAAAGATTTTTGAGAAAAACTATAGAGTAAGAGGGAATAACGATGCGAAAAACAAAAATTATTTGTACAATCGGACCGGCCAGCACGGACAAAAAAATCATTGAAGCGCTGTGCAAGGCGGGCATGAAT
>CAKRPM010000127.1 GCA_934378025.1 uncultured Eubacteriales bacterium
ATTCCAGCCCCTTTTTTTGCGGGGCGCGCCACATAAAGGTAAAGCGATCGGTGATCAGGCAGTCAAAGAGAAATTGCTGCCGAGCCGCCTCGCCAAGCTGCGAGATTTTGGCGGGTTTGATCAGTACGGGCAGCGACGGCTTCATTTCCCCCAGCAGGGCGCGGCCGCGATCGTTCATGCCCAGCACCCGAATGAACTGCGTTTTTGCAGTTTGCCGTCCGCCGAGATAGGCGGAAAGCAGGGCGCGGCGAACGGCAGCATGTGTAAAGCATTTTGTCTTTGCAGCGTCGGCCGCGGCGGAAAGCTCGGTTTGCTCGCACAGCGCCTTATACAGGCGGGCGCCCATGCCGCCGGGATACATTTGTTCCCATTTTTGGGCGGGAATATCCCGCAGGGCGGCGGTCATTAAAAGGGCGGCACGTGCGGGGTCGAGAAAACGGCCGCTGTGAACGGTCTGCCAAAACAGCGCATGAATGTTTTCGGGCATATAGTCCCGATAGCGATCGGGGTGCGCGCGCAGATAAGAGGCGCTGGCAAAGCGACCGCTCGGCTCGTCGGAATCATGCGCCGAACCTTGGCGGCCGACGCTCAACACCGAAAACTTTTTATTCGCTTTTAAGTATTCAAAGGCCAGTAAATTATTGGGCTTGCCGAGAATTTCGGCAGCATCCGGCAGATAAGCGGTATATAGGCGCATCAAGGCCGCGGCAGGGGACAGCCCCTCTTTCAGATAGGGCTTGATTTGTTCGGCGACGGTCGCCTCCGGCAGGCGCGCCAGCGCCCCCAGCTTTCGTACGACGTCCCCCTCCGTGCCAAAGCACAGTCTGCCTTCAAAACCGGTGGCCTCCGCCACCTCCATCGCTCCGCGGGCAAAATCCATGGCACTGCCCGCCGCAGCCGCGGCGGGTAATTCCAGCACCAAATCCGCGCCGCCGGTCAGCGCCATGCGGGCGCGGGTCCATTTGTCGGTAAAGGCAAAGCTGCCGCGCTGCGTGATATGCCCGCTCATGATGCAAACGGTGGGATACTGCCCGATTTTTTCCAAAAGATATTGATGTCCGTTGTGAAAAGGGTTAAATTCGCAAATTACAAAATTGACCATGGTCGCTCCCGAAATACTATTGCATTTTTTTTACAGATATTATATAATAAAATTTATGAAAAATCCATAGAAATTTTCGGAGGAAACAAAAAAGTGAAGATTTTGGTTATCAACGCAGGAAGTTCATCGCTGAAGTATCAGCTGATTGACATGGCGGACCGCAGCGTCATGGCAAAAGGGCAGTGCGAGCGCATTACCGTGGACGGCCATTTTAAACACACGGCGGGGGAGAAAACGGCGGAATTTGACTACGATTTGCCCAACCACAAGACCGCCATCGAGTTGGTTTTGAAATATTTGACCGATGGGGAGTACGGCGTAATTTCCGATATGTCGGACATTGCGGCGGTGGGTCACCGCATCGTTAACGGCGGCGAAATTTTCCCCGAGAGCTGCATCATGAACGAGGAAAAAATCCAATTGCTGGAGTCGCTGACCGAGTTTGCGCCGCTGCACAATCCGCCCGCAGTGACCGGGATTCGCGCCTGCATTGAGGTGATGGGGGAGAACGTACCGCAAATTTGTGTGTTCGACACTTCGTTCCATCAAACCATGCCCAAGGTGGCCAGCGTATATGCCATTCCGTATAAATATTATACCGATTACGGCATCCGCCGTTTCGGCGCGCACGGTACGTCGCACAAATATGTGGCGGGCGAATGTGCCAAGCTGTACGGCAAGGACATTAAGGATCTGAAGATTGTGACCTGCCATTTGGGCAACGGTTCCTCCATTACGGCGGTGGACGGCGGCAAGTGCATTGATACCTCCATGGGCTTTACGCCGTTGGCGGGCCTTTTGATGGGAACGCGCTGCGGGGATATTGATCCCGCCATTTTGCCGTTTATCATGCAAAAAGACGGCATTAAGGTAGAAGAAATCAGCGATTTTCTGAATAAAAAGTGCGGTGTGCTGGGCGTCAGCGGTGTGTCCAGCGATTTCAGAGATTTGGACAAAGCGGCCGACGAGGGCAACGAGCGCGCAAGACTTGCGCTGGATATGTTTGCCTATCAGGTGAAAAAATACATCGGTGCCTATATGGCGGCGATGAACGGGTTGGACGCCATTGTCTTTACCGCGGGCGTGGGCGAAAACAACAGCGCGCTGCGCCGTCAGGTTTGCAGTGAGCTCGGCTTTTTGAACATTCAGCTGGATGAGGAGAAAAACAACGAGCGCGGCAAGGCACAGGAAATTACCAAAGCGGGCAGCGGTGTGCGCGTCTTTGTAATTCCCACCAACGAAGAGCTGGCCATTGCGCTGGACACCGAGCGGTTAATCCGTTCATAATTCTTCTTAATTTACGAGCGATGGCAGATGTCCATGGGGATATTTGCCATCGTTTTTTATATTTTTGTCTTAAAAATGAAGAAAAAAGGCCAAAACAGAGCATTTTATGTCCGGTTTGGGGCAAGAGTTGTCTTGCAATCCAAGATGGAATTCTTTATAATAAGGGTAACCAATAAATTTAAGGAGGAAGCACTATGAAAATCGGCGTATTTACCGCGTTGTTCAGAGATCGTTCGTTTGAAGAAATGTGTGCATATCTTGAAAAAATCGGCGTACAATCTTTGGAGCTTGCCTGCGGCGGCACCACGGGCAAACATCACACCGATCCGCTGACCATTATGGATCACCCCGAGAAGATCGAACAAATGAAGGAAAGCCTGGCCAAGCATCATTTGGAAGTGGCGGCGGTATCCTGTCACGGCAACCCCGTGCATCCCAATAAAAAGATTGCAAAAGAGTATCATGATGAGTTTCAAGGTGCGGTTCGCTTTGCACAGGCCATGGGCGTACATACCATGGTTGGATTTTCCGGCTGCCCCGGCGACTGCGAGAACAGCCAGTATCCCAACTGGGTAACCTGCCGCTGGCCGGAGGATTTCCAAAAGATTTTGGAATATCAATGGAAAATTTTGATTGATTATTGGACTGATTTCAAGGGCTTTGCCGAGGAACACGGGATTGAAAAAATCGCCTTTGAAATGCATCCGGGCTTTTGCGTATATAACCCCGAAACCGTGCTTCGTCTGCGGGACGCGGTGGGCAAAATTATCGGCGCGAACGTTGACCCCTCTCACCTGTATTGGCAGGGCATGGATCCGGTTTATGTCATTAAAGAGTTGGGCGACGCGGTGTATCATTTCCATGCCAAGGATGTATATCTCGATCGGCAGGCCATCGAGCGCAACGGTGTGCTGGACTACAACAAGGGATTCGGCAATCGCCGTTGGAATTTCCGTTCGTTGGGTTACGGTCATGATGTGAAGGCGTGGAAGGATATTATGAGCGCGCTTCGCAGCGTCGGCTACGACGGGATTGTTTCCATCGAGCATGAGGACGATATGATGAGCATTGAGGAAGGTCTTGAAAAGGCAGTAGCCGTATTGAAAGAAAGCTGTATTCAAGAAAAACCGATTAAGGACATTTTCTGGTAAACCGAAAGGAAGAGAAATCACCATGGTAACAATGGGTATTATCGGATTCGGCGGAATGGGCAAATTCCATTTGGATCTGGTACGCAAACATGTTAGTGACAAAATGACCGTCAAGGGCGCTTATGACATTAAGCCCGAGGTGGCGGAAAAAATACGTGAAAACGATATCCTCGTGTATCCGACGGCCGACGCGCTGCTGTCCGATCCCGAGATTGATTTGGTATTGGTCAGCACGCCCAACAATTTTCATAAGGAATATTCCATTCGCGCGTTGCGCGCGGGAAAACATGTACTGTGCGAAAAGCCGGTTATGATGTCCTCCGGGGAGTTGGAGGAAGTATTGGCGGTGGCCAAAGAAACCGGTAAGATTTTCACGGTGCATCAAAACCGTCGTTGGGATCGCGACTATCTTTTGGTGAAAAAAGCACTGGAAGAAAAAACCGTCGGCAAGCCGTTCTTTATTGAAAGCCGTGTGGACGGCGCGCGCGGTATCCCGGGCGACTGGCGCTGTGTGAGGGAAGCGGGCGGCGGCATGATGTTTGACTGGGGCATCCATCTGATTGATCAGGTGCTGCAGCTGTTTCCCTGTCCGATCAAAGAACTGTATTGTCAGATGTTCAAGCTGAAATATAAAGAGGTGGACGATAATTTCAAATTGTTCTTGAAATTTGAAAATGAAGTTTGCGTCATGATTGAGATCGGAACGTTCCACTTTATCAAAGCACCTCGGTGGTACATCAACTGCGACGAGGGTAGCATGATCGTTAAAGACTGGGGCAGCGGTGCGGATTTTGTCCGCGAGCTGGACTGCGAGATGGACTGGAAAGAAAGCATCGTCTTTACGGCGGCGGGTCCGACCCGTACCATGGCGGCACGTCCCAAGGATACCACGGAAGAGTTTCATTGGGATATTGAGGAGCACAGACGCAACTATGAGCTGCATGAGATGCTGGTGCACGCCATTGAAAGCGGCGATCATGAC
>CAKRPM010000128.1 GCA_934378025.1 uncultured Eubacteriales bacterium
CGGTGTACCCATTAACGACGCCGTTCAAAAGGAAATTGTCGCGGTTCGCGACGAGCTGGGCTTGACTCAGTACAAATTCCCCTGGGAAGACTAATCCGATCAAAAAGAAACGGGTATTGCGCAGCAATACCCGTTTTTTTATTTTACAAAATAATACAAATCAGGCCGCCGCTGCCCTCATTGAGAATTCGGGAAAGCGTTTCCTGCAGCTTGCACCTTGCGTCATCCGGCAAGCGGTCAAACTTATTCTTGAGTCCGTCGCCAACCATATCATATACGCTTTTTCCGAAAATGTCATACGTCCATATTGCGTCTTTGTTATCCGCATACTGCTCCTTCATATATCGCAGCAGCGCGCCTGCCTGCTCCTCATCCCCCACAATCGGAGAAATTTCCGAAAAGACATCTGCTTTGATAATATGATATGTCGGTGCGCTTGCCCTGATTTTCACACCGAAACGATTGCCCTGTCGATAGCTTTCCGGCGCCTCCAACGTCAAATCCTCTTTATCCGGCGTCACAATGCCATACCCGTTGCCCTTTGCAAGCTCAAAGGCCGATTTGATCTTATCATAATTTTGTTTTGCCCCGGCCAACGCACGCAGTTCCAGCATCAAATCGCCGTCGTTTGAAATGGGTTTTCCGAGCAATTCGGACACCATATCGAAGTACAAACTCTCTTGCAGCCCGATTTTTAAAGTAATATCGCCGGTTCCCATATCCACTGCTTCGGTTTCGGCCGCAACAATCAAATCATTTTCCGCTATTTTTTGCTCCAGCGCCCCCAATTGACGAACGGTTGAAAATTGTCCGGCCGCATCACGTACGGAAGCATACAGCGCCTTTTTGATGGGATTGGACGCTTCCAAATATGGAATCCATCCGGGAATATCCAGACAGATGCAGCAAATCGGAAATTCCAGCGCAACGGCGCCCAATACATCCGCTACGTCGCGCTCCCCCATCTCGCCGCAATTCTTGACAAGCACCGTAACGCCGTACTCTTCTTGCATGCTTTGACGAATCATCTGTGCCTGCTCCCCGTCCGGGAACATGGAATTGAGCAAAACCACAAAGGGCTTTCCGGTCTGCTTCATTTCCGCAATTACTTTGCGTTCCGCATCCAGATATTCCTCACGTGCAAGTTCTCCGATACTGCCGTCCGTCGTCACAACGACGCCGATGGTTGCATGCTCACGAATGACTTTGCGCGTGCCGATTTCAGCGGCTTGTTCAAAGCTGATGGGCTGATCGCTCCAGGGCGTATTCACCATGCGAGGCATATCGTTTTCGCTTTGCCCCAGCGCGCCCTCCACCATAAATCCGACGCAATCCACCATCCGAATATTGCAATGCGTATGATTGATCTGCACCGCCACCGCATTTTCCGGAACAAATTTCGGTTCGGTGGTCATAATGGTTTTACCGGCAGATGCCTGCGGCAATTCATCAATGGTCCGCCCGCGCAAATACGGATCTTCGATATTGTTTAACACCAAGTGCTCCATTGCCTTACGGATAAATGTGGATTTCCCGGTGCGCACCGGGCCCACAACGCCGATATAGATGTTCCCGCCCGTCCGAGTGGCTATATCTTGATATATATCAGTGCTTGCCATAGTCGTTCCTCCAGCATTTCTTCATTTGCTATATCAATATGAATCCCCAAAAACAAATATGACAAGTTTTAAAGAGAAAGCGCCGGAAAAAACAGGCAAATTTCAACCCGAGAATTAAAAAAGAGTTGTAAAAAACCAAGGCTTTTTACAACTCTTTTTTTGGCTTACATTTCCTCACCGTGTACAGAATAACGATAATGACCGTAATGACCGTTATAGTCATGCCCCATATTTCGATCCTCCGAGCAATTGAGCACACAGCCCAACATTTTTGTATCGGTTGAGAGCAGCGAGGACATCACATTTTTAATTTTGCTCACCCGCACATAATCACGGCGAACCACGTAAAGCATTGCGTCGGCCACCTCACAGACGATCTGAGGATCGGGTGTAACGCCTGCCGGCGGCATATCAATAATAATATAATCGTATTTTTCTCTCAGCTTTTGCAACAGCGATTGCAGATAATCAACATTGATAATCTTCCACACATTGCGTTTGGTCGAACGGAAGGTTAAAACATCCAGATGTACCTCCTCCAGCGAATCGATTTGATAATCCGCCAGAGAATCCCGAATGATCGGCGTAAAATGCAGCTGCTCACACACGCTGGCATTCCGCAAATCCGCGTCAATCAGCAGCACTTTTTTCTCCAGCATTGCGGCAGACAGCGCCAAATTCACCGACGCCATTGTCTTTCCTTCAGAGGATACGGTACTGGTCACCATGATGACGTGATTGTTGGGGCGGGCGTCATGCAGAATATTATTACGAAGCGAACGCACTGCTTCCAAAAACTCATTGCCGACCAAGGGGTTTTTAATATTTACTGTCCGCTCGATCTCCAGTTTGTGCTTTTTAAAGGAAACCTGCGGCAAAACACCGACACAATAACAATTTAAATATCTTCGTATATCCTGTCTTGAATGAATGGTATTACGAAACAGCGCATATATGAGTGCCCACAAAAGCCCCAGTAAAAATCCGCAAATCGACGCCATAGCCGAGTACTTAACAAAATTGTTATCGTTGTTCGGCGCGTCGGGCACACCGGTTTCGGAAAGTAATGTTAAATCCGTTTTGCCCAAAACAAACTCCGCAACCTGAGGAAAGTTTTTGATGGACAGCTGCAGCACCTTATAGGCTTTCTCCGGATCTTTTCCGGTTACATTTAATGTAAACATATTGGTGCCCTCCACCGAGGAGGAGGAAATTTTCACCGGTAAACGCTCCGTCTGCAAGTCCTCGCAAATCAACTGCTTCATGATATCACTTTCCAAAATAAACGGAAAAATGGTAGACATCTGATTGGCGGTTGATCTCGAATAATTGTAAACAAACGTCGAAATGCCCATGCTGCCGCTGCTCACCTTTTCGGTACTGACGGTATAAGTGGCACTGGCGGTATACATCGGCTGATAGGTTTTAACGCTGTAAAAATATGCCGATCCGGCTGCGAGCACCGCCAACAACAAGCACAGCCACCAAAACTTCAAAAAACCGTGCCAGAAATCGCGCCATGAAAAATCAAAAATGCCGCGCAGGTTATTTTCATTTACTTTCGTATTTTCATCCGTCATACGCTCACCCATTGTTTTTCTCCGAATCATTCAAGGTATTTGCCGCGCCGCCGATGCCCGCGTCCGAATATACCGCCCGATATTTTTTGTAATATTTTTCGGGCTCACCGACAGCATTACTGCCAAAGAAATCGGTATATACATCATTAAGTACGCATCCCGCAAACGGTATGTCAAACTTCCCGATTTTTAAAATCCAATCGTTGATATCATACGAATAAGACCAATCGGTTCTGACCACCAAAATTGCCCGATCCGCCAGCTTCATAAGCCCCGTCACATCGGTAGCTTCGCTGACCGGCGGTGTATCCATAATAATAAAATCAAAAATGTTTTCAAACGCAGCAAGCATGGTATCCGTATATTCGCCATTGATCCACTGCGGAAAATCGGGATGCGGGATTTTATTCAGCCCCAGGTACAAATTTGATTTTTTAAAGCGTGTGAGTTTAAATTCTTCCGGTCGGATTTTGCCGGAGAGCAAATCGCCTAAATCCGCCGAATTTTCCTGCTGCACGCCGAAAAACGTTTGCTCCATGGGGTGAAGGAAATTCATATCCAGCAGCAGCACCTTATACCCGCGCTGTGCAAGCGACAGCGACAAATTGACCGCCACGGTGGATTTTCCCTCTTTTTCGGATACACTGGAAATCAAAAATGTCTTTGCATTGTTATGCCGCCGCAAATAATCCAGCTTTGTGCACATGCGCTGAAAATCGTCTGCAAATCTAAAGCCGGTAAACACCGAATTGACCATCGGCGTCTTTCGATCTTTTTTCAGCCAAGCACGCACCGATTTATACGGTCGCTCGTGTGTTACGGTTCCGAGGAGCTTTACATCGATTTTATCATAAAAATCATCTTCATTTTTTACTGTATCCCGAAACATGGACATGAAGGCAATCAGCAGCAATACAATTGCCATCGGCCCCAGCGCAATCACAATCTTTTTCATGCCGGACAGGCCGGACTGACTGGTTTCCGGCACATGCGGTTTACTGAGCACCACAATATTGCCGTTGTTAAAAATCGTATCGGAAATTTCGGGATAAACCTCCAAAACGGAATTGAGCAAAGTATAGGCCCGATCCGGTGTTTTGGCGGCAACCGATACCGTAAAAATATTCGTTTTTCCCAAAATATCCGTTGAAATCGTACCGTCAAAATGATCCTCACCGATATTTTTGGCGGCATAATCCTTCATGGTTTGTTGCGTAAAAACATCCGAATAAATGCTGGCCATTTCCATAGAATACGGCAGCATCGTATAGGTGGAATTGCTGTCGCTTTCCGCATAGTCCACCAGCGT
>CAKRPM010000129.1 GCA_934378025.1 uncultured Eubacteriales bacterium
CTCGATTTCCAGCGCCTTTTCGCGATCAATTGTTCTTTTACTCATGACAACCTCCTACGCCACGCCCAGCGCTTGTGCCAAAAGCTGCGTAAAATACACAACCGGCAACTCGCTGCCGCTGTTTTTCAGATTGTACAGACATAGCGGACATGCCGTCGTCACCATTTCGGCGCCCATTTCGGCAGCGCTTTCCATGATTTTTTGACTTTGCTTAACCGCAGCCTCTTTATGTTCCAACGTGGTATAAGCGCCGCAGCACTCATTACGATAGGGGTACAGCACCGGCTCGGCGCCGATGGCACGGATGAAATCCTCGATAATCGTCGGATTTTCGGGATTGTCAAACTGCATGACCCCGCTGGGACGCAGCAAAAGACATCCGTAATAAGCGGCGATCTTTTTTCCGGTCAGCGGATTTGTCACCTTTTCGCGAATGGCGTCAAATCCCACGCAATCGCGTAGCATTTCCAGATAATGCACCACCTTGATCTCGCCGGCATACGGTGTCTCCAGTCCCAGATACGCATTGGCCTTATCGGCAATTTCGGAGTCCGTCGCCATATCATGGTTGACTTGTTTTAAAACATTGTGGCAGGCGGAACAAAGCGTCAAAACATCCTGCCCCTTATCGCGGGCAGCCGCCAGCGCACGAACCGCGGAAAGCTTATGGGCAATCTCGTCCTTGGCCAACGGATATACAGCGCCGCAACACTGCCAATTTTCAATCTCTTCCATGGTGACCCCTAAAGCCTCGGCACTCTTTCTGGCATATTCATCCAGATCGGTGGCTTTGTTCTTCAGGGTGCAACCGGGATAGTAACTAAAAACCATACTTTTACTCCTTTACTAAGTGGGTTGGGTATGCAAGGATCACACACTGCCCCGGGCAGTGTGTGATCTGCCTATGTCCTTAGATCATTTGTTCGGGGTGGAATACCTCGTCAAATTTCTCCGCCGTCAAAAAGCCCAGTTCAACGCAGGCCTCTTTCAGGGAAATATTGTCCTTAAAGGCTTTTTTCGCGGTTTTCGCGGCGTTTTCATAACCGATATAGGGGTTCAGCGCCGTTACCAGCATCAACGAATTGTGCAGATTGTGATGCATTTTCTCTTTATTGGCCTTAATGCCGACCGCGCAGTTCTTATTGAAAGATACCATGCACTCGGACAGCAGTCTGACGCTCTGCAGGAAATTGTAAATGCAAACCGGCATAAATACGTTCAACTCAAAGTTTCCTTGAGAGGCCGCCATGCCGACCGCCACATCGTTGCCCATAACCTGAACGGCAACCATGGTAACCGCCTCACACTGGGTGGGATTGACCTTCCCCGGCATGATCGAAGAGCCCGGCTCATTTTCCGGAATAAAGATTTCGCCCAAGCCGTCGCGCGGACCGGAGGCCAACCAACGAACGTCGTTGGCAATTTTCATAAGATCGGCTGCCAGTGCCTTCAGCGCACCGTGTGCAAAGACCAGCTCATCCTTGGAGGTCAAGGCATGGAACTTATTCTCCGCCGTTTTGAAATCTTTACCGGTCAGCTCGCTGACTGCGGCAGCAACTTTTACATCAAAGCCTTTGGGGGCGTTCAGCCCGGTACCGACGGCCGTGCCGCCCAGTGCCAGCTCTTTCAGCTCCGGCAGCGCGATTTCCAGCATCTTTTTATCCTTTTCAAGGGAGCTTCTCCAGCCGGAGATTTCCTGTGCAAAGTCAATGGGCGTTGCATCCTGCAAATGGGTGCGTCCGCTCTTAACAATGCCTTGATTTTCTTTCTCCAGACGTTTGAAAGTATCGATCAATGCGTCCAATGCCGGGAACAGCTTATCCTCGATGCCCGTAACCGCGGCGATGTGCATAGCGGTCGGAAACGTATCGTTGGAAGACTGGCTCATGTTGATATCGTCATTGGGATGCAGCAGCTTTTGGCCGGCAATTTCATTGCCGCGGTTGGCAATGACCTCGTTGGCATTCATGTTGGACTGTGTGCCGCTGCCGGTCTGCCAAACAACCAACGGAAAATGCTCGTTCAGTTTGCCGGCGATCACCTCGTCGCAGGCAGCGGAAATGGCCGCCAGTTTCTCATCGGTCATCTTTTCGGGTTTCAGCGCATGGTTGGCCATCGCCGCCGCTTTCTTCAAAATTCCGAAAGCATGCGTGATTTCGCGCGGCATGGTTTCGATGCCGACGCCGATCAAAAAGTTCTCATGACTTCTTTCCGTTTGGGCCGCCCAGTACTTGTCTGCCGGAACCTTTACCTCACCCATAGAATCGTGTTCAATCCGATACTCCATTGTTATTGCTCTCCTTTTATATAAAATATTATTTGCCCTTTGTCGCACATTTCGACAAACTAATTATAACATATCTTTTGTCAAAAAATCCACTGTTAAATTGCCCTTTATTGACTTTGAAAACGGGCTTTTAAAGACAAATTGTACAAAAATAACGCTATCAGCTGCCAAAAATGCAAAAAATCGGTCACGAAATTCATGAATTTCGTGACCGATTTTAGTAATTATTCATAATCTTTTCGGGAGGCGTTCGGAAAAAAGTTGTGTACTTTTATTGAATATCATCAGAACTCACCCTTTTTCGTAAAAAACACGTCAAAACTCAACAAGACGGTACCGTTTCCCGCAAATATGCCTCGGTCAAACGGCAGGCCTGTTCCACGAAGCGCAGGCAGGGACGTTCCTTATAATACTGCGCGTCCCGCGGATCGGGCGCCGCACCCGAATGCCGTTCCAATCCCGCAATCAGCTCGCGGCACAAATACGTTCCGTTTTGCGCCTGAAATTGCTTCACAAGCCGCTGCACCGACTGATACACCGCCGCTTTTCCCGCAGCGTCCTCCGGAGCATAGCCGCCCTCTTTCATTCCGATTACCATGACCGCGCCGCTGAGTGCGCCGCACATTTCGCGCATTCTGCCGAACCCGCCGCCGAATCCGCTGGCCAAGCGCAGCGCCGTTTCCTCCTCCAAGCCGGTTTCGTCGCAAAACGCGGCAAACACCGACTGAGCGCAATTATATCCGGCCAAAAACAACTCGCGTGCCTTTTCACTGTGTTCCATGGTATTTTCCTCTTATTTTAAAGTATCTACCGTTTCGGTAGTCATCAGCAATTCCTGCTGCAGCTGATCATAGCTCTGATACGCGCCTTTAAAAAGATCGATCGAGGTATCTTTCGGCAGCGTAATCCGATCGCTCAGCAATTTCCCCTCGCTGTCCAGCACGATATGATCAATCTCCGCCGCAAAAAACATGGTTTGGGTGCCCCCCATATCCAGGGCAATTGCGTCGTCCGAAATATCCGCCTGATAAATCAGGTACACTTTGCTTTCTTCTTTGCCGACAATCAGCGCCGCATTTGACATTTTCACATTTTCCATCACGGTGGTTTTGGTTTGAACGTTATTGCCCGCATGGATAAAGCGCGCCCAGTTTTTCAGCACGCATGTGCGAAGCGCCTTGCTGCAATCGACATTCCACGCGCTGAGCGTCGCCGAATCGATGTCGGCGATTTTAGCGGCCGGAGCATTCAGTTTTTCCGCTTTAAAGGCTGCCTCTTTTTTGCTGAGCGACAAGCCGTAGTCCATCAGCGCCTTGGTAGCATTATCCTCCAGCTTCAGCGTCACGCTGTCGCCGTTGGAAATTCCCTCGGTTTTATCCAGGGTCACATTTAAACGGATTTCCTCATAGGTATCGTCCTTGGCGTTGACAAAGCGCAGCTGCACCGCGCCGGCCTCGGTCACCGTGGCGTTTATGATATATTCCGTGCCGTCATAGGTGGTAAAGCGATATTCTTCTTTGCGTTCCTTTATGGCCGGCACCGCCTTGGCGCTGCCGGAAACTCCGGTGAAGTTCACCTGCAAAAATTCATCAATCAAATCAAAGGCCGAGCTGCCGTTCAGATCCTTTTCCTTGACGGTATACTCCACCGTTTTATTGCCCGAAAACTTGACGTCCAGCTGTTCCTCCGCCGACGTATCCACTGTCACGGTCGCCTTCAGCACGTCCCCGACGGATACGTTTTCTTTTTTGGTGAAATCCAGCTTAATGGCCGATTTTAAAATCGCAATTTTCTCCCGATATTCGCTTTGCTTTTTCTTGGACTTACTGTCCGTTCCGGTGGGATATTCCCCAAGCGCCTCGGTCTCCAGTCCCGTCCAATCCATCTCGCACGTAGCAACGCCGAACCCGTTATACCCCGAAATTTTAAAATCGACATATTCGGTCACATCCAGCAGCACCGTGGGCTTATGCAATACCAGCACCAAAATCAAGACGATCAGCGCCACCAGCCCCGCACCGCCGCCGATCAAAGCGCCGAGCGTTTTTTTGCTGAGTTTCTTTTTGGGTTTGGCGGGCGCCGCAGGCTGCTTCGGAATGATTTCCTCCAACTCCTCCAGCGTCTCGGGTTCCTTTTCGTCCGCTGTTTCGGGCGGCACCGTCGGCGGCTCAAAGGCCACCGTTT
>CAKRPM010000130.1 GCA_934378025.1 uncultured Eubacteriales bacterium
ATATAATATCCCATGTCGATCACCTGCCGCATGGTGTCCACCGATCCCGAGAAGCAGTGCAGTACGCCCCGCACGGCGGGGAAGCGCCGCAGAATATCCAGTGTATCGGCCGTCGCATCTCTTGAATGGATGCTCACCGGCTTGCCCAGCGTTTCCGCCAGCGCCATCTGACGGGCAAACCACTCCTGTTGCGCCGCCTTATCCGTATCCTCCGGCCAGTGATAATCCAGCCCGATTTCGCCGATCGCCACCACCTTTGGGTGGGCGGCCAAAGCCTTGATGCTTTTTAAATCGTCCTCATTCATGCGCTGCGCCGCGTCCGGATGATAGCCCACGGCCGCATAAATAAAATCATACTGCTCCGCCAGCGCCACGGCATTGCGGCAGCCCGCCTCGTCAGCGGCAACGGCGATGATGTGATCCACCCCGTTTTGCCGCAGCCGCTCAATCAGTGCGGTGCGATCCTGATCAAAAGCCCGATCATCCAAATGGGTATGCGTATCAAAATACATCAGTGTACACTCGCTCCCGTTTCCAAGTCGTCCACGAAGATCACCCGTACGCTGCCGTCCGGATTTTCGCCCGAAAGCACCATGCCCTCGCTCAGCTCTCCGCACAGCTTGGCCGGTTTTAAATTATCCACAATCATCACGCTTCTGCCCACCAATTGCTCCGGGCGGTACCACTGGGCGATCCCGCTGACAATTTGGCGCGGTCCGCTCACACTCTCCACCTGCAGTTTCAGCAATTTGCGGCTTTTCTCCATTTTTTCGCAGACAACGACTTTGGCCGCGCTGATGGAAACCTTGTCAAAATCATCAATGGTAATTTGCGCCTTTTCCGGCGCGGTCGGCGCGGCGGCTTTTTGTGCGGCCTTTTGTTCCTTCTCGCGCTGTTTTTGCTCTTTTTCCAGCTGTTCTTTCAATTTTTCGGGATCAATGCGGGCAAACAAAATCTCTTTTTCTCCCACATGCTGCCCCGCGGGAATGGCGCCGAATTCGGCCAGCGTTTCAAAGCCGTCCTCCCGAACGCCGATCTGTGCCAACATCTTTTTGCCCGTATCCGGCAAAAACGGCGAAATCAGCACGCCGGCAAAGCGAATACTCTCGCACAAATGGTACAACACCGTCGCCAATCGGTCATGATCGCCCTCCGGCTTGCCCAAGATCCACGGCTGTGTTTCATCAATATATTTATTGGCACGGCGCAGCAGCGCAAAAATCTCGTCTATCGCGTCCGCCACATGCATGCTGTCCATGCAGTGCGTCACCTTTTCCTGAGCGGAAAGCAAAACATTTTTCAGCTCGTCATCCACCGCCTCGCTCTTACCGGGCGCCTTGATTTCTCCGTCAAAATATTTGTCCACCATGGCCACAGTGCGGCTGACCAAATTGCCCAAAATATTGGCAAGATCGGAATTGATGCGCTCGGCAATCAATTCATAGGAAATCACGCCGTCGTTGGCAAAGGGCATCTCATGCAGTACGAAATAACGCACGGCGTCCACCCCGAATTTTTCCACCAAATCATCGGCATACAGTACATTGCCCTTGGACTTGCTCATTTTTCCGTCGCTCATCAGCAGCCACGGATGCCCGAACACCTGACGTGGCAGCGGCTGCTCCAGCGCCATTAAGAAAATCGGCCAGTAAATGGTATGAAACCGTAAAATGTCCTTGCCGATCAAATGGATATCGGCCGGCCAATACTTTTTGTACTGCTCGCTGTGATTTCCGTCGGGATCAAAACCGGGGAAGGTAATATAGTTGGTCAACGCGTCCAGCCAGACGTAAATCACATGTTTATCGTCAAAGGTGACGGGAATCCCCCAGTCAAACGAAGTGCGCGACACGCACAAATCCTGAAGTCCGGGTTTTAAAAAGTTGTTGATCATTTCATTTTTGCGGGATTCGGGCTGAATAAACTCCGGATGCTGCTCAATATATTCCATCAGGCGGGGCGCATATTTTTGCATTTTGAAAAAATACGCCTCTTCCTTGGCGGGTTTGACCGGCCGCCCGCAATCGGGGCACTTACCGTCCACCAGCTGACTTTCGGTAAAGAAAGATTCGCACGGCGTGCAATACATTCCCTCATACTCGCCCTTATAAATATCGCCCTGATCGTACAGTTTCTTAAAAATCTTCTGCACCTTTTTTACATGGTCGGCATTCGTCGTGCGTACAAAGGCGTCATAGGTTGTGTTCATCACATCCCAAATCCGTTTGATCTGCCCGCTCACATCATCCACAAACTGCTGCGGCGTCACGCCCGCCTCGGCGGCCTTCAGCTGAATTTTCTCGCCGTGTTCGTCGGTGCCGGTCTGAAAATAGACATCGTATCCCTGTTTTCTTTTATAACGGCAAATCGCGTCTGCCAAAACAATTTCATACGTATTGCCGATATGCGGCTTGCCGGACGCATAGGCAATCGCGGTGCTTAGATAATACTTTGGTTTACTCATGACAAATTCCTTCCCTCTGCAAAATTAGGTACTGATTGTTATTATATACCAAACGGCGGCGTCTGTCCACTTTGTTTTGCAAAAAAAGCGGCTTTTCCTTGAATTTTTGTGAAAAGAGGTGTAAAATATTGTCATAAAACCAAAAGGAGCTTTGAAAGTATGGAAAAATTCATTGTTGAAATGAGTGCCCGCCACGTACATGTATCCGAAAAAGATTTGGAAGTGCTGTTCGGCAAAGGGGCAAAACTGACCGTGAAAAAAGAGCTCAGTCAGCCGGGTCAGTTTGCCAGCGAGCAACGCGTCGATCTGATCGGCCCGAAAAAAACGATTGCCGGCGTCAGCATTTTAGGACCCTGCCGCAAGGAAACGCAGGTGGAGGTTTCGCTGACCGATGCGAGAACTCTGGGCGTTGCAGCCCCCATTCGGGAAAGCGGCGACCTTGCCGGTACGCCCGGCATCACCATTAAAGGACCGGCCGGAGAAATCACCACGGAATACGGCGTAATCGCCGCCAAGCGCCACATTCACATGACGCCCGAAGACGCAGAAAAATTCGGCGTATGTGATAAAGACATCGTGAAAGTGATGATTGAAAGCGAGCGCAGCGCCGTTTTGGGCGATACCGTCGTACGCGTCAGTCCCTCTTATGCCACTGCGATGCATATTGATACCGACGAGGCCAATGCCGTTGCACTGCCGCGCGGTGCCGAGGGCTATATCGTAAAATAACATACTTTGCGCAAAAAAGCGTTTCATCCCGCGGGATGAAACGCTTTTTTTATTTGATTTTCGGATTAAAGATCAGTGCGAAGAGATAGCCGAATACGATGGCCGCGGCCACGCCGCCCGCCGTCGCCATAATGCCGCCGGTAAAAATGCCGAGCAGACCCTGTTCGCATACGGCGCTCTCCACCCCTTTGGCAAGGCTGTAGCCGAATCCCGTCAACGGCACGGTGGCGCCTGCGCCCGCATATTTTACAATCGGCTCATACAGCCCGAGCGCCGTCAGCAGCACGCCGCCCGACACATACAACACGACAATCCGCGCAGGCGTCAGCTTGGTTTTATCAATCAAAATCTGACCGATCATACAAATCAGACCGCCCACCCAAAAAGCATTCAAATACGCCATGATTACGCCTCCTTTACCAAATGAATCAGGTGCGCCACACCCGGTATGCTTTGATTTTGCATTACGGAAGTGGGACTCATCAGCGCACCGGTTGCGCAAAAAAGCACATTTTTCAAATTTCCTTTTTCCATTTCGGGTAAAATATAAGCCGTCAGCACGGTGCCGCTGCATCCGCAGCCCGAACCGCCCGCATGCGTGTCCTGCCGCTCGTTATCATAGATCATCATGCCGCAATCGTTATATTGATCACCCATGGCAAGGCCGCGCTGCGCCATCATATCCCGCAAAATTTCCCGACCGAAGTAACCCAGATCCCCGGTGACGATCAAATCATATTGATCGGGCGTCGTCGCCGTATCGGTAAAATAGGCGGAAAGCGTATCCACCGCGGCGGGCGCCATGGCGCCGCCCATGTTATTGATGTCCGTAATATCAAAATCCACCACACGTCCGGGCGTTACTTCTTTAATGCGCACGCCGTCATTTTTCTGTGCGGACAAAATCACTGCCGCCGCCCCCGTTACCGTGCGCTGCGCGCTGGGCGGGCGCTGTCCGCCGTATTCCAGCGGGTTGCGAAACTGGCGCTCCGCACTGCAAAAATGCGAGCTGGTCATGGCGCCGGCAATATCGGCAAACCCGCTTTCAATCACCAATCCGGCCGTGAGAATGGAAAGCGCCATGGTGGAGCAGGCACCGTACAATCCGATAAACGGCACCCCGTTATTGCGCACGCTGTAGCCCGATGCGATGCATTGATTTAAAAGATCGCCCGCCGCCAGCGCCTCCAGCTTTTCCACGGCAACGCCGGCGTGTGCCGCGGCGCTTGCCAAAGCGGTTTTTTGAAATTTCGTTTCGGCCAACTCAAAGGTTTT
>CAKRPM010000131.1 GCA_934378025.1 uncultured Eubacteriales bacterium
TATGGATTGATCCCGGAACTGGTGGGCAGATTGCCCGTGTTGGTGACGCTCGATCCCTTGGGCCCCGAGGAAATGGTGCGGATTTTATGCGAACCGAAGAACGCGCTGATTAAGCAGTATCAAAAACTTTTGAGTTATGATCATACCGAGCTTATTTTTGAGCCGGAGGCATTGCAGCGAATTGCCGCATTGACCATTGAAAAAGAAACCGGCGCCAGAGGATTGCGTGCCATTATTGAGGACATCATGATGGAGGTTATGTATGAGGTGCCGTCACTGAAAAATATCCGCCAGGTTATTATTACCAAAGAATCGGTGGACAAAAAAGAAAAACCGAAACTTGTGGAGGCGCAGGCTTAAAACCTGCGCCTTTTTAAATTGTGTACAGTTTTTTAAATCACGAAAAAAGTGTTGCGATTTTCAGGTAAATTTAGTATAATATATTTAACTATATTTAGGGAGATTTTTCAGTGAACGAAATGAATTTTGATATAAATGAAAAAAATGTTGCGCATTTGCCGATATTGCCGTTGCGCGGTTTGGTGATCTTTCCGCACATGTCTGCAAGTTTTGATGTCGGCAGAGAGGGCTCGGTGAATGCAATCCAAAGTGCCATGCATCACAATAAGCGTGTGATTTTGGTGGCGCAAAAGGATTTGCAGGTGGAACGTCCGTCAAAGGAAGATTTATACACAATGGGAATCATCGCGGAAATCCGTCAGGTGGTTCGTCTGTCGCCGGAGGCGCTTTGTGCTTTTGTGGAGGGAAAAGAGCGCGTAGATATTTTAAATATTTACAAGAAAAACAACACTCTTTACGGCGATGCGCTCAAAATTGAGGAAACGCCGGCACCCGTTCGTACGGCGGCGCAAACGGCCTCTGTCCGTCTGATTAAAAATTTGTTTGCGGAATATATCGCACTGAATACACAGGTCGGTAACGACGCGCTGGTGACGATGGAAAAATATGAGGACGCCGGCCGTTTGACGGATTTTATTGCCGGCAGCAGTGCGATTGATTATACGCTCAAGCAAAATTTGCTCGAGGAGCTTAATCCGGAAAAACGGATGCAGTCCATGATTGAAACGCTGATGCAGGAAAATGATTTGTTGGAAATCGAGGAGGAAATGCAGCAGCGCGTAAAGGATAACATGGATCAAAATCAACATGAATATTATTTGCGCGAGCAGTTGAAGGTTTTGCAAAACGAACTGGGCGAGGGCGATGATGACGTGGAAGAGGTCGCCAGATATCGTGAAACTATCGAAAAATTGCCCATTGATGCCAAAAGCCGAGAAAAATTATTAAAAGAAGTCAACCGTCTGGCCAAAATGCCCCCCATGTCGCACGAAGGCGCGGTTATTCGCAGCTACCTTGATATTGTGTTGGACATGCCTTTCGGCAAGAGCACGAAAGATAATTATGATATTGCGCAGGCAGAACGCATTTTAAATGAAGGTCATTACGGCCTTGAAAAAGTTAAAGAGCGTATTCTGGAAGCATTGGCAGTTCGCCGTATGGGGAATTTAAAGGGGCAAATCCTTTGTCTGGCAGGGCCTCCGGGCGTTGGCAAAACTTCCGTTGCCCGTTCGATTGCAAGTGCGATGGGGCGCAATTTTGCGCGTGTGTCCTTGGGCGGTATTCATGATGAGGCGGAAATTCGCGGCCACAGAAAAACCTATATCGGTGCGATGCCGGGCAGAATTATTGCTGCGGTTGAAACTGCAGGCAGCTGTAATCCGGTGATTTTGCTGGATGAAATCGATAAGCTCAGCGGGGATTTCAGAGGGGATCCGGCTTCCGCATTGCTGGAGGCATTGGATCCGGAGCAAAACCGCACGTATACGGATCATTTTTTGGAAATACCGTTTGATTTATCGGACGTATTTTTTATCACAACTGCCAATTCTCTTTCCACAATTCCGGCGCCGCTGTTGGACAGAATGGATGTTATTGAGCTTCCCAGTTATCTGGATTTTGAAAAGACCGCAATTGCCAAAAATCATTTAATTCCCAAACAGCGCTTGAAACATGGATTGTCTGTACAGCAATTTAAAATCAGTGATGCTGCGTTGGCGCAAATCATTTCCGGTTATACCCGTGAGGCCGGCGTGCGAAATCTTGAACGTCTGCTGGCCAAATTGATGCGCAAGGCGGATCGTAAAATTGTGGAAGGAACGCAAAAGACGGTTTCGATCGGTGTAAATAACTTAAAAGAGTATTTGGGACCGCCTGTCTTTAAAGATGAGGCGTTATATGACGGTACGGTTTGCGGCATTGCCAACGGACTTGCCTGGACAAGCGTCGGCGGGGAAATGCTGAATGTTGAGGTTGTGGCTTTGGAAGGAAACGGAAAGCTTGAGCTGACGGGTTCTTTGGGCGATATTATGAAAGAGTCGGCCAAAATCGCAATATCATTCATTCGTTCCGTTGCCAAAAAATACGGATTGGATGCGGATTTTTATAAAACCAAAGACATTCATATTCATTTTCCGGAAGGCGCGGTACCGAAAGACGGGCCGAGCGCTGGCATTACCATTGCCACGGCAATTTTTTCGGCACTCAGTGGGATACCGGTTTCCAATAAGGTGGCCATGACCGGCGAGATAACTCTAAACGGTCGGGTACTGCCGATCGGCGGCTTGAAAGAGAAAGCAACGGCCGCTTTAAAGCATAATATTAAAACGATTATTATTCCGCAAGATAATATGTCGGATATTTCGGAAATGGATGATTGCGTTGTAAAACAGCTTCGATTTATCCCTGTGACCCGCGTGGAACAGGTGCTCAAGCATGCGCTTTTATACATGCCGAGTGAGGAGAAGAAAACCGGGGAAACACATTTTGAAGAAGTGCCGACCGGAGGAAAATCCATAAAATCTGTTCGTATCGGGCAGTAGAGCATTGTCACTACGGCAGAGGGGAGATTATATGAATTATCAAAACGCTGAATTTATTCTTTCTGCTGTTTCCAAAAAACAGTTTTTAACGGATTATCCGGAAATTGTTTTTTGCGGAAAATCCAACGTGGGAAAAAGCACAATTTTAAACTGTTTGTTAGGTCGAAAAGCCTTGGCACGCACTTCCTCAAAGCCCGGAAAAACGGCTCAAATCAATTATTTTCGGATTGATGAGAGCTGCTATTTTGTCGATTTGCCGGGGTATGGCTATGCAAAGGTATCCAACAGTCAGCTGCAGGCATGGGCCAAGTACATTGAAATGTATTTTGAAGAGAACCGCAATAAGGCGTTGGTGATCTTGTTAAATGACATACGTCATAAGCCTACGGCGTTGGACGAACAGATGTTCTATATGATGGCGGATAAAGAAATTCCGTATATTGTTGTCGGTACGAAGCTGGATAAACTGAATAAAGCAGAGGCGGCAAAACAGCGCTTGTTTTATGAGAAGTGGTGCGCGCAAAACGATACGCTGTTCATTCCGTTCAGCAGCAAGACCGGTGAGGGAAAAGACAAGATATTGTCGTGCATTGAGCAGGCTTTGGAAATGCAGAAGGAGTGTGATGAAGCTGAGTGATTTGTTTTCTTTAGACGCACTTTTTGATATATGTCTTTGGCTTCCGGTTATATTGATTTCCATATCTTTTCATGAATATGCGCATGGGTGGGCGGCCTATCGACTCGGCGACCCGACGGCAAAATTTGCCGGACGACTGACGCTTAACCCGTTGAAGCACTTTAATTTATTCGGCTTTTTAATGATGCTGTTTGTTCATTTCGGCTGGGCAACGCCGGTGCCGGTGAATGCTGATAATTTTAAAAATCCGAAACGGGATATGCTGATGGTTGCCTTGGCAGGTCCCGGTGCCAATCTATTGTTGGCGCTGGTTTCCTCGTTTATCTACAGCCTGTTTGCTTATTGCCTTTCACTGCTTTCCCGGATGCCCGGTGGTTTTGCACTTATAATCATTCGAATTGTGGTGAGTCTCTTATTATATTTAATCTATATGAATATCGGTCTTGCCGTTTTCAACCTTATTCCGATTGAACCTTTGGACGGCTCCTATATTCTCGGTTTTTTCATGCCGCAGAAATATCATGTATTTATGGCAAAATACGGTCAGTACATTCAAATCGCCTTTGTACTTATCGTTTTACTGACATCGGCGGTCGGTAACATAATCGGTGTAGTACAATCGACGGTTGCCGATTTCTTCATTGAAATGTGGCTGATTCCGATTCAATGGATCGGCGGTCTGTTTTAGGAGTGAAAATGGAAGAATTAACATTTGATTTAGAGGTGTTCAGCGGCCCGCTCGAGTTGCTTCTAAGTCTGATTACCAAAAACAAAGTTTCAATTTACGACATTCCCATTGCCGAAATTTTCGATCAGTATATGGCTTATATCGATCGACTGAAGCAAATGAATTTAGAGGTGGCCAGTGAATTTATTGAAATGGCCGCTCACTTGATTTATATTAAATCCCGCATGCTGTT
>CAKRPM010000132.1 GCA_934378025.1 uncultured Eubacteriales bacterium
GCGGCCGCTGCCATCATTCCTGCCGCTCCGCCGCCGATTACCACGATGTCTGCCATATATTCCTCCGCTTGCATGCAAAAAATCAACTTGGAATTATTATATCACCTTTTATAATAAATCGCAAGAAAATAAAAAATATAAAAAAGTGTTGATTTTTTTAAAAAATATGTTATAATAGTCTGCGTTGCAGTCCGTTTGAAAGATTGCTTGCTGGAATAGCTCAGTTGGTAGAGCAGCTGATTCGTAATCAGCAGGTCGCGTGTTCAAGTCACGTTTCCAGCTCCAACGCCTCGATTTTTTCGGGGCGTTTTTTATTTTTTAAAATTTTCAGTTGAAATTTACTGATAAATGCGATAAAATAAAAAACGAGGTGAGGAAAAATGTTTGACAGCACAATGAAATTCGACATCAATAATGAAAAAGAAGCTGAAATGAAAAAGATTTTAAGCGCCGTATACGCCGCGCTGAAAGAAAAAGGATATAATCCGCTCAATCAGATCGTCGGTTATCTACTGTCCGAGGATCCCACCTATATTACCAATCACAATAATGCACGCGCATTGATTCGCAAAGTGGATCGTGAAGAGTTGCTGCAGAATCTTGTGAAGTTTTACCTCGAACATTAAAATTCGATATGCCGGTTTTGTCTTTTGGATAAAGCCGGTATTTTTTTACATCAAAAAATCCTCTCAGGCAGTCGCTTATGCGATGTCATGGGAGGATTTTTTATTGTTTGGTTTTACTTTTCGGCATCAATGGTAACATTCGTTACCGTGGCCTTAAATTCAAAGAGACCGTTGGAGGCATCCAACGATTGACCGGCAATAACTTTATAGTTCTTGCCGACAAAATAATTTTCACTGCGATAAGAAAGTTCATCGCACTTAATGGTGATTACGGCGTCGCGAAGCAGAGGATTTTCGACGCTGTATATTTTGCCGTCAATGGATTTTTGATTTTCGATCGTCGGTTGAAATTGGATATCGATGATTTCCCCTAAATCCTGCACTTTCGGCACAGACATCGGATCGCCTTTTTGTAATGCCTCACATTCGTAATCGCACAAATTGGCGGCCTTAATGGTAATAACGCCCTCATGATATTCCGGAATATAAAGCGTATTATCCACAAAACCGAATTTGTACACAGCGCCGCCGATCATGATCAGCAAAATCAGAATAATGATAAAATCAAGAATATTGATTTTTCCGAAAATCTTTCCGTTTTCTTTCATCTGCTGCCCACTCCCTTCACACCGGATACCTTGCCGCCGAAGCGGAAAGCTTTGCTTTCCAAATTGATGTCCTTGTCCACAACGATCTGATTGCCTTGCGCATATACGGTACCGTCATCGGCCATATATCCGTTTGTTTTAATAGAAACGCGGCAGAATGGGAAATCTGTGTTGTTATACACTTGCAGCTGCTTGGTTTGCTCATTGAACGATGTTGCCTTGAACGGCAGGATTTCCACCTTTTCGATAACGCCGAAAACATCGTTGGAGCCTACTACATAAACCTCATCGCCGACCTTCAATGCATCATAGGTTCCCGCCTTATCACGCGGCGTATCCACCGTCAATGTAAAATCGGTTTTTTCTGCAGATTGCAGAATTGCCTGTTGCGGCCGAAGAAAAAAGAAAACCGCTCCGACAACAATGGCAACAATCAGTACGACGATTACCGTGTCCAACCAATTCCATTTTCTTTTCATTGGTTACCTCCCTTTGAAAGCTCGTTATAAATACTTTCCATTTGCTCTGTCATTTTCAGTGCCGTAAATTTTTCATAAAATATTTGCTCGGCCGTTTCTCCGCAATTTCGGCAAAACTCTTTGTCACTCATCATTTTTTTCATGGCTTGTGCCAAAGCAGTGGAACTGCGTTTTTTAAAGATCAAGCCGTTATCGCCATCGGACACCACGTAAGGATTGCCGCCGAAATCGCTGACGATTGCCGGAATCCCCACGGAAAAACCTTCCAAAAGCGCCATAGAGGTTGCCTCTGTACCGTAAGAAGCATTGATCTGTACATCGGTAACGCTCAGCAGTTCGCTGATATTGCCGATAAACCCGACAAAGTGCACCATATCGGTTACACCCTTTTGCAGGGCAATCTCTTTTAGCTGCTCTTCCATTCCGCCGGTACCGGCAATTAAAATTTTGCAGTTAATTCCCTGAGAACGCAGCAAGGCGGCGGCATCGATCAGATACCGATGTCCTTTAACGGCCTCCAAACGCGCGATAATCGAAAAAACAAAATCATTCTCATCGATTTGAAAGCGTTGTCGAACGGCAGGCAGCATGGAATCGGGCAGCCGCTCGATTTTCTCCACGCCGTTGAAAACAACAACGATACGCTGTTCATCCGTTCCGCTTTCCGTAAGCAGGGTTTTGGCGGCCGGCGATACCGCTATAATTTTATCGGCATACCGGCGATTGATACTGCCCAGCAATTTTTTACCCCAAAAAGAGGTTTGCCACTTCGGCAGGTCGAATACGCTGTGTCGCGTGTAAACGATTTTAACGCCGCATTTTTTGGCGGCAATACGTGCACTGAGCGCCCCATGGGAATGAACAATATCCGGCTGAAGCTTTTGAAACAATTTTTTCAGCGATTTTACATCGCCTCGATCATACGAGCGATCATACAAACCGTCAAATTCAATTACCGTATAGCGCTCCGAATTCATGTATTCCAGCAAACGACTGCCTTTCGGAAGCACAACCGTTACCGAGAAATCAGACGCGTTAAAGTGAGCCAGGTAGTTGAGCAAAACCCGCCCGGCGCCGCCGAAATTCGTATCGCTGATACAATGCACGATTTTAATCATCTGCGTTCTCCTTTTTCATAAATTTGTACGTTGCAAATCCCATTACCAGCAGCATCCAGAATACGGCATATACCCGATAGTTATACCAGGTATAATCAAAAATGCTTTGTACCAAAAAGCCGAAGAAAATCGATCCGAAGATGATCAACAGCGTTCGATCGCCGTTTTTCTTGGTTTTGGCAAGAGAAATAATATTACGATGGTACACAAAAAGCAAAATCAGGAAATAGAGAAAACCTGCGATGCCGAAACTGATCATCAGTTGAAAAAACAAAGAATGAGAGTGCGGCGCCACAACGCCTTGAACGCCGAAAAACGGATAAACATAATTAAATGCCGTTTCGCCGATGCCCAGGCCGCTGGGCCAGTACAATCCCAATAAATTCATTGTACCCTCGTAAATTTTCAAACGATATGAAGTAGAAGAATCACTGAAATTTCCGATACTGATAATACGATTGACCATATTTTGCGGCATCATGGCAACCCCGACGGGAAGACCGATTACCAAAAGCGCCGCAAACAGCTTTTTACTGTACATCCAAACGAAGATCAGCGCCGTCACCGCAATACCGACATAGCATCCTCGGGAATAGGTCAACGCCAACGCCGCAAAAGATACAATCGCCGAGATAAAACAACAAATGCGGTATTTCCATTTTTTGAAATAAAGCCCCATGCCCACGGAAAGCGGCAAAACCAGTAACAAAAATTCACCGAAAACATTGGGGTTGGCAAAGGTACTGTATACACGGATGCTGAGTTCTTCAAAAAGTTCCGTATCGGTCCATGTGGTATCCACCTGGCCGGAAAGGTATTGCCAAATGCCGATGCAGGAGGCAAAAAACGATCCGATCAGCAAGGCGCTGATTACGGTGATCAACCGCTGACGATTATTGATATGGCGGTAAATGATAAATACCGAGGAAAAGAGTGCCAGCCACATTGCGCTGACGCGAAAGCTGTCCCCCGGAGCAAACGAAAAGAGGCTGCCCAACAAACATAATACCGCAAAAAGTCCCAAAAGAATATCAATATAATCAGCCTTGGTCTTTTTCCCACCGTGTAAACTGCGATGACAAAAATGTGAAAATATCAACAGCAGGCAAAGAACAATGCACTGTGCCGTACTGCCGATCGGCAGCCAAAGCATCAAAACCGTAATAAAAAATATCGGTTTCAGCGCCGTAATTAAAAACAGCGACGTTACAACCATCGGCACAATTACAGCCCATTTTAACGGCAAAAACAACGTCGGCAATACAGCCGAAAGCCCGATGACGCACCAAACAAACGGATTTTGCGTCTGTGCTTTTGCACCGCCATCCAATTCAAAAAAGCGGCCGAGTAAACTGTTTGCCGCCACCTGACGGAAAGAAGTTCGAACCCCGGAAAAGCAAAAAAGCAACAAGCCGCAAAATAACGGCAAAAGCGCAATTACATTTCGATGGTCGAAATAAAAAGACGCAGATATCGATAATAACCAAAAACCGAGCATCAGGGCGACCCATCCGAATGACACGCCCAACATCTTTTGCGCATTATCGTAACACCATGACAGAATTTTTCCGCCGTACCAGGTGCGGGACGGCCTGTCCTTTTTAATC
>CAKRPM010000133.1 GCA_934378025.1 uncultured Eubacteriales bacterium
GCATGATACCACACGCCGGCGCACGCCGCCTCAAACGCGTCAAAGGACTGTGCCAAAAAGGCGGCAATCATCCCCGCCAAAACATCGCCGCTCCCCCCTTTGGCAAGGCCGGGATTGGGGCGGGATAACAGGCGCTGCCTTCCATCGGGTGCAGTGATCAGTGTCACACTGTCCTTAAGCACCAGCACACAATGGTTTTTCATGGCGAAATCGGCACAGGTTTTCAGTCGATCGGCGGTAATATCCGTTATGCTGCGATCGCACAAACGCGCAAACTCTCCGATATGCGGGGTTAAAATCAACGGAGCACTCCGCTCGTGCGGCCGATAAAAAAACAAGCCGTCGCCGTCCAAAACACTCGGCAAATTCATTTTCAACAGCGCCGGTACAATTTCCCCGATTGCCGTACCTCTGCCCAGGCCGCTGCCGATCAGCATTGCATTCGGTTTTTTCTGCGCTGCCGCAATGCCGACCGCGGCCTCGGTCAATCCGCCGTCCTCCTGGGGGCAACATTCCAGCACCGCTTCACTGATTTTGGCCGCCAATACCGGGTATATTTCCCGGGGAATAAAGGCGCGCACCATCCCGCAGCCGCTGCGCAATGCAGCTGAAATCGAAAGCGTCGCCGCCCCCTGATAGCGTTCACATCCGACAAAGCAATGCAGCGTTCCCGCGCTGCCTTTGTGAAGGGTCGGCGCTTTTTCGGGCAATAACGGCGCAAACAGTTCTTTACAATGAATCCCGCTTAACGCCTGCTCGGACAAACCGATATCTTCCACCGTCACCTTGCCGCAAAACGGCGCGCACTGCGGCAACAAATGGCACAGCTTGCGCACCTGAAAAGTTACCGTTTCCTGCGCGCAAAAGGTATGGGGTGAAACCGAACCGCTGTCACCGTTCATGCCGCTGGGCAAATCAATCGCGACCCGTCGGGCGCCAAGTTCATTCACACGGGCAAATACAGCGGCCGCCGCCTCGGGCAGTTGCCCCGAAAAGCCCGTGCCGAACACCGCGTCCACATAGATATCAAAGCGATCGGGCAGTGCTTTGGTGATCGAAATTCCGCACGAACGGCAACGCTCGAAATAATATGCGGCGTCTTTTGAAAAAGGTTCATCCGCCAGCAAAACAATTTCTACCGCTTTACAATTGCCCGACAGCATTTCCGCCAAGGCAAATCCGTCGCCGGCATTATTCCCCTTCCCTGCCAAAATGCAAATTCTCTTTTGCGAAAGATCCTCCCGCTGCAGCACCTTTAAT
Source organism: uncultured Eubacteriales bacterium (assembly GCA_934378025.1). GTDB lineage: Bacteria > Bacillota > Clostridia > Oscillospirales > QAKW01 > Firm-08. The sequence continues at coordinate 1,261 of CAKRPM010000133.1, forward strand.
ACTGCGGCGGCAGCATTTTTCATCAAGACAAGGGGCGGCGTTCCGTGGGCGATTTCATAGGCGTCCGCCGCACGCACCTGCATCACCGAACCGATCATACGTCCTCCTTTTTCTCCGCCACGCAAACGGCAACCGCCACGCCTGCGTCATGCGTAACCGAAATATGATAGCAAAAGTTTTCAAGCGCCGAAGCGGCTTTGGGACGAAGCACAATCATCGGCGCACCGTTTTGACCGTGCTCCAGAGAAAAATCCTGCGCCGTACACTGCGGCACCCAAGCGCCGATTGCCTTAAAAGCCGCTTCACGAGCGGCAAAAGCCGCCGCAAAGCTTTGTGCCGGGTCATGCTTTGCAAGCGCGTAGCAGATTTCCGTTTCCGTAAAAATCCGCGCCGCCTTTTTCCGATCGGCAGCATACTTTTCGAAACGAGCGATGTTTGCAATATCAATCCCGATACCGACCATTATACAAACGCCTTTCCTCTGGCAAGTACCGTAAAGCCGTTCAGCATTGTCTCATTGGGTTCAAAGTGAATACAAAGCGTTTTCCCCTTGGCATTTTTGACCACCCAAATATAATGCTGCGCGCTGTGCTGCGATACAAACCAATGCTGCTGCGCATCCCGCGGCACCGCCGAAAGGTGCTCGCGATCGGTGTTTTTGAATAAAATGACCGTATCTTTCAACTGACAGGTAAAAAGATCCTTACGGCGGTTTTTGTTCATGATTTTGGCAAAGTGAATTTCATCGGTGACAAAGGAATACTCCCATTCAATGTAAAAGCCCATAAACATACGGTACGAAAGATACACCAGACCGACGCATGCCAAGAATTTGACGATCATAAAAATGCTCGGCAATGAAAGGGTGATGATCATAATGGCCAGCATCAGCGGCACCACAGTCCCCAAAAAGCGTTTGATCTGCGCGCCCGCATCCATTTTTTGTGCAACCGAAACCTCGGAAAATCCTTCCATTTTTTACACTCCCATCCAAAATAATATCTATATTTTATCATGTCAAGCCGACAAGTTCAACCGATTTTTTCAGTCAATCACCCGATAAATCAAGGGTCGGGGCTGCGGACGCTCATCCTTTATACTTATCGCCGCTTCCAGCAGTGCCGCAGCGGGGGCAAGACGGCTGTCCTGCGCGGTATACAGTGTGGCAATCGGCTCGCCGCATTGTACCGCATCACCATAGTTTTTATAAAACTGAATACCCGCCCCGTAATCGATGGAATCCTCCAATCTTTCGCGACCGGCGCCCAATTTCATGGCAGCCAGACCGATTTGCTGCGTATCCATCGAGCTGATAAAACCATCCCGTTTGGCGCGGAATAAAAGCTGTTTTTCGGAAAGCGGTAAATTTTCAGGCAGCGCTTCCCAAGAGGGGTCGCCCTGCGCGGCCATCCATTCTCGGAATTTTTTGAAAGCCGCACCGCTTTGCAGCGCCTGTTCAACCAACTGCGTTGCCTGCTCCGTTGATTTTTCCAGCGTCAACGACACCATTTCGGCCGCCAAAGCCACACACAACTGACGCAGTCTACCGCCGCTTGCACCTTGCAATACCGCGATGGCCTCCCGTACCTCCAGCGCATTACCGACCGCATATCCGAGCGGGCAATTCATATCGGTGACCAGCGCCGCCGTATTGCGCCCGCAGCTTTTTCCGATCTGTACCATTTGCGTTGCCAGTGCCGCGGCGTCCTGTTCGCTTTTCATAAAAGCACCGTTTCCGACCTTGACGTCCAAAACAATATTATGTGCGCCGGCGGCCAATTTTTTGCTCATAATACTGGAGGCAATCAGCGGGATACTTTCCACCGTTGCCGTCACATCCCGCAGCGCATACAGCTTTTTATCGGCGGGCGTAAAATTCCCGCTTTGCCCGACTACGGCCACGCCGATTTGCTGCACTTGTTTCAAAAACAGATCGGCGGGCAATTCCGTTCGGCACCCGTCAATGGCGGCCAATTTGTCCACCGTGCCGCCGGTATGTCCAAGTCCGCGCCCGCTCATTTTTGCTACTTTTCCGCCGAGGCTTGCCACAATCGGCGCAACAATCAGCGTTGTTTTGTCGCCCACACCGCCGGAGCTGTGTTTATCCACGGAAAGCGTGCCGAATTTTGTCAAATCCGCCCGATCCCCCGAATCGGCCATTGCCTGCGTTAAAGCAACGGTTTCCGCTGCGGTCATGCCATTCAGATAAATGGCCATTAACAAGGCAGAAGCTTGATAATCGGGAATTTTTCCGTCGGTGTAACCGCGCACAAACTCTATAATTTCCTGCGTACTCAGGGCTTCACCGTCCCGCTTTTTTTGAATAATATCATACATTCGCATATTCTTTTCCCCCTATTTCTGCAGTGAAAAGGAAAACGGCAGCAACGCGTCCAGCGTATGGGTTCCGTAGGTGCCGTCTGCCCGCACGGTTAAAATTTCAAAATCACGTCCGCAAAACTCCGCCAACACCTGACGGCAAACACCGCACGGCGATATCTCCTCTGTGATCACGCCTGCTTTGCCGCCCGCCACCGCCAGCTTCAAAAAATCCCGTTTTCCTTCACTGACCGCTTTAAACAATGCCGTTCGCTCGGCACAAACCGTCGGTGTAAAAGCGGCGTTTTCAATATTGCATCCGGTGTAAACGCTCCCGTCCGCGGCCAACAGTGCCGCGCCCACCGTAAACCCGGAATAAGGCGCATACGATTTTTTCATCATTTCACGTGCCAAAGCGCACAGCTGTTTATCAGTCATCTTGGATCTCCTGTGTCAAAGAAAGCATACTTTTCCCGGCGCCGCAAAAGGGAATGTTTAAATAGTCCGCCACCGTGGCCCCGATGTCGGCAAAACTGTCCCGCACACCGAGCATTACGGGTTGAACGGACTTTCCGTACATAATAAAAGGGGTGTACTCTCTGGTATGATCGGTACTCTCATCCCCCGGATCGCAGCCATGATCGGCCGTAATCATCAAAACATCCTCCGCGTGCATACCTGCCATAAAGCTTGGCAGCCATTTGTCAAACTGCGCAAACGCACGCGCAACCAGCGATAGCTTGTCTGCATCATCCCACCGCCGGCGCCGCTGCGCGCCCGCGAATACCGTCACCTGACCCAACGCTTCGCCCTTCGCATCAGTGCAAGCTCCAGAACTAGCA
>CAKRPM010000134.1 GCA_934378025.1 uncultured Eubacteriales bacterium
CAGCCTGGGTCGAGCCGTTGTAGGAAACGTCGGGAACACCGGCAGTTTCGCAAGCGGTCGGAGCGCCCATGGAGTCAGCGTGTTGGCTGATCAGTTTGCAGCCTTTGTTGATCAAAGTGGTCGCTGCTTCTTTTTCACTGGTTTCATCATACCAGCTGCCGGTAAATTGAACATCCATCTTTACGGACGGGCAAACAGATTTAGCACCCAGATAGAAAGAGGTATAACCGGAAATAACTTCTGCATAAGTGAAAGCGCCGACATAACCGATTTTAGCGTCTTCCGCTTTGAAGTCGCCCTTATCGATCATCTCATTGAGTTTCAAACCGGCAGCAACACCGGCCAGATATCTGCCCTCATAGATCGATGCAAATGCATTGTGCAGGTTCTTAATACCGGCGGTATGTGCAGTGGTACCGGTGGCATGGCAGAACTGAACATCGGGATACTTTTGTGCAGCCTGCGCCATATATTGTTCATGACCGAAGGAGTCCGCAAAAATCACGTCGCAACCACGATCCGCCAAATCAGCGGCAGCCTCATAGCAATCGTTGGACTCCGGAATGTTGGTTTTCGCAACATACTCAACGCCCATTTCTTCGCATGCGGCTTTTGCAGCATCCATAAAGTTGCGGTCGTAGGTGGAGTTTTCATCATGCAGGAAGATGAAACCAACCTTCAGTTTCTTGTCCGCACTATTGTTTTCGGACTTGCTGCAAGCAGCGACTGACAGGAGCATTGCAAGACACAATACAACGGAAATCAGCTTTTTCATTTGTAAATTCCTCCAAAAAAATTTTTTATATAACTTGCAAAAATGCAACTTATACCGACATCAGTCAATGAACACAATTCCCTTTTCATGATCCATTGACTCAATCCGTGCCAAGGATTCCACGCGGATTCCCTGATCGCGAATCATTTTACCGCCCTCTTGAAAGGCCTTTTCAATTACAATTCCCGCACCCGCAATTTGAGCGCCGGCAGATTGAACCAAATCAATTAAACCGAGCAAAGCTTGTCCTTTGGCTAAAAAATCATCAATAATCAGCACTTTGTCGTTCGGATGTAAAAACTCTTTTGAAACGATAATATCATAGGTTACACCGTGCGTAAAAGAAGCAACTTTGCTTGTATATACATCCGCCGCTATATTTTTGGTTTTGTTTTTCTTGGCAAAAACAACGGGGACATTAAAAAACTGCGCTGTAAGACAAGCGATACCGATGCCGGAGGCTTCGATCGTCAAAATCTTGTTTACACCGCAGTCCTTAAAACGCGCATAAAATTCCTTTCCCAAATCACAGAGAAAAGATACGTCGATCTGATGATTGAGAAAGCTGTCAACTTTTAAAATATTTCCCGGGAAAACTTTTCCGTCTTTTACGATTTTATCTTCTAAAAGTTTCATAAAATCCTCCCTGAAAATAAAAAATTGCAGAAATCGTGAAATTTCTGCAATGCAAAATGCACAGACAACACTGTCTGCATATATTGCATCGATAGTCCGGTCATTTACGGCGACCGGGTAGAAACTTCAAAACCATATCATTTGATTTATATCGACTTTGTTTGTGCTTTTATTATAGTCCAGTTCCCCGCATTTGTCAAGTCACGGCTTTTCCAAGATATGATCGACACGGAATTACATTTTTGTTAAAAATGTACAATCTGTGAACAAATCCGTCATTGTTTTAAATTTATCGCGCATGGCTTGTAAAAGCACCTGTGCAATAGCCGCTCCGGTTGTCTTGGCACGAAGCTGGTCAAAAAAGCCATCCGTTGAATAATTCGGGAATTCCAGAGAGAAAGAACAATGCTTTCTCGTTTTCACAAAATTGTTCGGTTCGCTGTAAAAACAGAGCATTTCTTTATCACCGGCATGTCTTAAACCGTGCGCCGAATCCTCATCATCCACTGTTCTGAAATCAAGCGCCGCATAAATATTTTTAAATTTTTCCTTTTCTACCGTGAGCGTCCGAATATCATTAAACGGCAATAAAATTAAATAATAATCCCGCGGCAAGTTGTCAAGCATAACCTGTGCTGCTGCCTCCAAAACATATCCGCCGCCATTGGGAACGGCGCAAGGAGCAGAGAGCAAAATCCCTTTCGGCCCTTTTCCGGTACGACGGTAATACGAAGGCTCTCCCTGATCGTTCACTGTAAAAACTTCTTGATTTAAATAGTTCCTAATTAAAAATTTTTCAAATCTACGATCAAGGTAGGGTATATTACGGCAAAAATAAGCCCAGTATTCGAAATTATCAAAAGCGTAGGTAAATTGGTTTTCCGCATCTCGACTGCCGCTCCATTCCCAGTATTCCATATCATAACTGAATGCTGCGCCACAGGGCAAAACGGTTTTGGAGTCCAGGACAAAATGAGCAAATCGCCCATGATAATCCGAACAATAAAACGTCCAGATATCTTCTTCGTTATCGGCGGATAAATAATAAGTGTGGCGCCTGCGCTCCGACAATGCCACATCATATTTTTGCCACATTGACGATATGATCGGCTTGCCTTTGGTGCAAGAACAGCTGGCCAAACCACGGCATTGCGCAATTTCATACTCTGTTAAATCCGACGGTGCAAATTTCGGAAAACGATATTTTTCACAAATGGACATGGCAATTATCAAAGCCAGTATATATTGTGCAGCACTGTTAAGATCGTTACCCTGATCGTCATATACAACGCACTTCGGCTCCATCAGTGCAGCGGGACGCATTGCCGAGCCGAATGGGAGGGAAAGCGCCCGCGTCATTCTCAACAGCTGAAATTGCTCGTACGATATCGCGTCCCACAACGCCGCATCATCCATATCTTCGTATTGAAGCCTTTTGGCACAAGCCCGATTTTCAATTAAAGCTGCCTGTGCGTCATGCGCACGAATTTCTTTAACCATTTGGCGTAAGGCAGTGCGTTGCAGCGGATCGTTGCGAATTTCCGCTATCGGGTCATCCTGCAGCAAAACATAATCCTGCCCCTCAAATTTTTCGCATAGGGATTTTGAAATCTTTCCGTCGGCATCAAGATATTCCACCGGCTTTTTTCCAACCGAAAAGCTGACGGAAATTCTTTTTCCGTAATCCGCAAATATTTCCCGGGCAAACTGCCACAAACGATCATCCTTCTTTTCACCGACAAATAAAATTTTGAGCATTTTCTTCTCCTTAGAAAAAAGCCTTATCCGACGGATAAAGCTTTTTATAATTATTGTAAAAGCGAAATCGCTTTTTGCAACTGTTGATCCTGCTGATCGGACAATTCATAAAAATTCTCCAGATCGGCGTCGGACATTTTAATGGTAACATTCGGCGTAACACCCGTGTCTTCAAAGCTCTTTCCGCTGGCAGGATAGTACTTTTGCGTAGAAAGGTAAACCGCCGTTTGGTCGCCCAAAGGAATAATTTGCTGTGCCACGGCTTTACCGCAGGTAGTAACCCCTACCAATGTCCCCTTTTGATAATCACGGATATCCGCGGCAAACAACTCGGCCGCACCGTATGTTTTATTATTGATCAGCACGCACATCGGCAAAACAATTTCCGAAGAATCGGACATAACCGACTCGCCTTTGCCGCTGCTTTTACTTTCCGTTGTCACAATTACGCCCTTCGGCAAAATCTTATCCAAAACCGCACAAACCGCGTCCAGATCGCCGCCGTCATTATTGCGAACATCAAAAATCAGCGCTTTAATATGATCATCTTTCAATTCTTCATAAGCTTTATCAAATTCAGCAGCCGTATTGCTGTCAAATCCTTCAAAACGAATAATACCGATTTCTCCGGACTTGCGGCTGCTGACGGTTGAAGAGGTATACTCGCTGTAAAGCACTTGCTTTTCGAGCGTTTCATCACCTCGGTATATTGAAAGAACCGTTGAAGAACCGACTTTTCCGTTTAAAAGATCTCTCGCCTTCTGTTCGGTCATGGCAGAAACCTCTGTGCCATCGATTTTATAAATGATGTCGCCGGCCTTCACTCCGGCCTCAAAAGCCGAGGAAGAACGATCCACCTTCACCACTTTCATATATCCGGTACTGGACACATATTGAACGGCAATGCCGAGCCCTACATTTTTGCCGTTGGATTGATCACGGTATTTTTGATAGGCTTCGGCGTCCATGTATTGCCCATATTGGTCTACCGAATTTACATACGCGGATAAAATATTGTTCATCGCCTTATCTTCCGTAAATTCATTTACATAGCGGGAAGCGACAATTTGCTCAACCTGACTGAGCTTTGCATACTTATCCGAGGTGGCAAACACCGTCGTCATTTTTGAGGTCACAAAAGTATAAGTGATTAAGCACGCCAAAATCGAGCATGCCATCATTAAAAAGTCCCATCCTTATTCTGTGACCGTCCGATTTCAGCTTTGAAATGTCAGCAGTTTT
>CAKRPM010000135.1 GCA_934378025.1 uncultured Eubacteriales bacterium
GTTCCCCTCCACCCTGCTCGGCACGCTCCCGGCAGCCTTGGCACTGGCAAACGGCGGCAGCATTACCGCACCGCAGGCCGCACTTGCCGTGATGCTTTCCATTTCCATGGTCGGCTCGCTTGCAAAGCTTGAAGTATTCTCCGAAAATATGCGCCAGGTGCAATTTACCGTTGAAAATTTAGAAGAGTTTCTTGAAATGCCGGAGCTGCCCGAGCCGAAAGAGCGCGCCGAAGTGAAGCACACCGATGTGAAACTGAACAATGTGCATTTTTCCTACACGGGCGACCAAAAGGACGAGGTGCTGCACGGCATTGATTTAACGCTCCCCGAGGGCAGTTTTACGGCGCTTGTCGGTCCGTCCGGCGGCGGGAAATCCACGGTTGCCAAGCTGATCGCGCGGTTTTGGGACGTAACGTCGGGGGAAATCACCGTCGGCGGCATAAATATAAAAGATATGCCGCTTATGCAGTTGTCCGAATATGTCAGCTTTGTTACGCAGGATAATTTTCTGCTGCGCTGCTCACTGCTGGAGAACATCCGACTGGGCAATCCGAACGCCGATGATGAGGCGGTAAAAGCGGCGGCCCGTGCGGCACAGTGTGAGGAATTTATCCAAAAGCTTCCGCAAGGCTACGACACCCCTGCGGGGGAAGCGGGCAAGCATCTTTCGGGCGGCGAAAAACAGCGTATCGCCATCGCCCGTATGATGCTGAAAAATGCACCGATCGTCATTTTGGACGAGGCAACCGCCTTTACCGATCCCGAAAACGAGGATAAAATTCAAAAGAGTATCGCAGCATTGACCAAGGGCAAGACGCTGCTTGTCATTGCCCATCGGCTTTCCACCATTAAAAATGCCGACAATATCGTTGTTTTGAAAAACGGACGCGTCGAAGCCGAAGGCAATCAGCGGGAGCTGCTTGAAAACTGCCCGCTGTACCGCGACATGTGGCAGGCGCATATCGGCGCTAAGAATTGGGCGGTATCGACCGCAGAAAAGGAGGCATAAGCTATGTTTCAAACCGTAAAACGCATCATTGACTGGTGCGGCGAATTTAAAGGCAAGTTATATCTTGGCTTTGTCATGACCTTCTTTTCACATATTTTCACCGCCCTGCCCATAGGACTTGCCGCCTATACCGTCGGTCGGCTGATCGAGGCACAGAAAAACAAAGTATCCTTTGACGCTTCGTGGATATGGAAATCCATTGTCATTCAGATAGTGCTTGTTTTTTTCCGTTTTTTATTTGACTATTTCCGTGCAAGACTGCAAGAGCCGATCAGCTATCAGCTCACTGCCCGCGACCGTTTGGCGATCGGCGACGCCTTAAAGCGCGTTTCTCTGGGCTATTTCGGACAAATCAGTACCGGCAGTATTCTCAGCTCGATCACCACCGGACTTTCCACACTGGAAAACATGGGCATCCGTATGATTGACAATTTTGTCGGCGGCTATTTAAACTTTGCCGTCGTGTTTGCAGCCCTTGCGATTTGCAGTCCCGTTACGGCATTGATCGCCCTGGCGGCCGCGCTGCTCTCATGGGGGTGCATGCTGATCATTTCCCATTTCAGCCGCCTCAACGCCCCCATCGAAGCACAGGCGAACCGTGACCTGACCGGCGCGGTTATTGAATATGCCCGTGGGCTTGCCGTAGTAAAATCCTTCGGAAAATCCGGTGCCGCGATGGAATCGATCACAACCGCCGCCTGTGAAAGCAAGAAAATTCATCTGAAAATCGAGTGGGGCTATCTTCCCGCCAACGCCGGTCACCTGCTTGCCCTGAAATGCGGCTCCGTCGGACTTGCCGCAGCGGCAGCACTCGGATGCCTGCACGGCACAATGGATTTTTCCACGATGCTGATGTTTGTGTTTTTTTCAACCGGCATTTTTGCAGGACTCGAACCGATCAGCGACAGCGCGCATACGCTGGGCGTGATTGACGACGCCATGAATCAGCTGGACGCACTGCGGGCGCACAATTATATTGACGCCGACGGCAAAAGCATTCACCTTGAGCACTACGACATTGAATTTAAAAATGTGCACTTCGGCTACGATTCAAGAACGGTTTTGAAAGATGTCAGCTTCACACTCCCCGAAAAAACCTCTACCGCTATTGTCGGGCCGTCCGGATCGGGCAAAACCACAATTTGCAGTCTGATTGCACGGTTTTATGATCCGCAATCGGGCAGCGTCTTCATCGGCGGGCACAATCTGCGCCAATTTACCTGCGACAGCCTGCTCACGAATATTTCCATGGTGTTCCAAAATGTCTATCTGTTCCACGACACCGTTCGCGCCAACATTCTGTTCGGCAACCCCGACGCCACCGAGGCACAAATGATTGAGGCGGCAAAAAAGGCGCGTTGCCACGAGTTCATTACCGCACTTCCCAACGGCTACGACACCGTGATCGGCGAAGGAGGCGGCACGCTGTCCGGCGGCGAAAAGCAGCGCATTTCCATTGCCCGCGCCATTTTAAAAAATGCGCCGATCATCATTTTGGATGAAGCGACCGCAAGCATCGACCCCGAAAATGAGCACCTGATTCAACAGGCGCTCTCCGAGCTGACCCGCGGCAAAACCGTCATCACCATTGCCCACCGGCTGGCAACAATCGAGCAGGCAGATCAGATTCTTGTCATTGACGACGGTCATCTTGTGCAGCAGGGAACGCACGCCAAGCTTGCAAACATCCCCGGGAAATACAAAGAATTCGTTGACATCCGAAAGAAATCGGAGGGCTGGAACATCGCCGACTGACGAAAAATCCCCAAAGAGCGCCCCGAAAAACAAAAATCCAAAATTTTCCAAAAAAGACTTCCATTTTTTGGAAATATATGGTATACTACCCATGTAATGACTTGAGGGGGACGAGAATGGTGTTGGGGTTTTATCAAAGCCTTTTAGACACGGAAACGGATAAGGTAAAATTCGAACAAATTTATTACAAATACCGTAAAATGGTCAAATTCATCGCAAGAGAAATTACAGAGGATGATGCACTTGCTGAGGATGCGGCTCAAGAAACATTTATTAAAATTACCAAATATATGAGCAAGTTCCAAGAGGTGGAAAGCAGCCGTACCAAAACATTAATTTCTTTAATTGCCAAATGTGCAGCAAAAGATTTTATGGAAAAAGAGCGGCGCTATCAGGTGATTTCTTTTGAAGAATTGCACAGTCAGCGCGCTCCGGAAAAAAGTGACTTTACGGAAAGTGAATTGTACGAAAAAATTTGTACTTGCCCGAAGATGTACAGTGAACCGTTTTTACTGAGATATTATTACAATTTCAGTGTGGGAGAAATAGCGGATATCCTATGTGTCAATGTGGCGGGTGTGCGAAAAAGAATTGAACGTGCAAGAAGATATCTTGCCGTCAATATAAAATCAAAGGAGTAAAAAAGATGAAAAATGTGCTCAGCTCCAAAGTTCTGTATGCAGCGATGGATCGCTATGTAGAAGAACAAGCAACATTATTGCCGTCAGGGCAAGCTGTGGAAGAAATCACCTTTTCTGCATCGTTTGAGGAAAAAATGCGGAGTTTGATCAATCGAAATCGGTTGATTCACTTTACTACATGGAATGCGGTTGCCAGACGTGCGGCTTGTATTGCTGTCGTTTGCGTCGGCTTGGCAATTGCGGCGGCTTTCGGAATGCAAATACAAAATGCGAAAGTTGTGCCCCGTTGCAACGTTAGCAACGGTCATAGTTCTTTCTCCGGTTGTGGGACAACCGGTTTTAACGAAAATGATTTAACAAACAGCGGAATTCCCTTGCAACCGACAAAGGTTCCTGCCGGATTCTGCGTTTATAATTTAAAGTATTCCAACGATGTATGGCAAGTGGTGTATCGGAATAAGAACGGTTACACTATCGATTTACAGGTTATGTGTGATCGAGTCAACAAGCATACCATTGACGAGGAGTACAGTGAAGTGGAATACAAAGGACGAACTCTTTATACACTGTCAAAGGGAAATGAAAATTTCATTGTTTTTAAAGAGGACGGTTATGTCGTTTCTATTCATTCCAAGCAAGCAATGAAAGATTTGTTGTCAATGGCGGTTTCCATGGAATAAAACTAAAAAATCCGTTTTCTAAATTAGAAAACGGATTTTTTTATATTTTTTAATCTAAAAAAACAGCCGCTTTAAGCGGCTGTTTTGGTTTATCTGGATAAAAAGCGGGATAGAAACTCTGCGGTTTTCGGGTGGGATGGTTTTTCAAAGATGTCCCGCGGTTTGCCCGCTTCGCAAATTACACCGTCCGCCATAAACACCACGTTGGTGGAAACATCTCTTGCAAAGGCCATTTCATGCGTTACCACAATCATGGTCAAGCCCTCTTCCGCCAAATTGCGCATGGTTTCCAGT
>CAKRPM010000136.1 GCA_934378025.1 uncultured Eubacteriales bacterium
GCATCTATGCTTCCGATGATTACGGTGAGGACAATATTGTCAACTATCCCAACGGTGCAGTTGCCGTTGAAGCGCTGAAATCCGGCAAAGTGGATTGCGTTATCATTGATAATGAACCTGCCAAATCCTATGTAGCAGCCAATACGGGTCTGAAGATTTTGGATACGGAGTATGTTGTGGAAGATTATGCGATCTGCGTTTCCAAAGAGAATACTCAGCTCAAAGAGAAAGTTAATAAAGCTCTGGAAGAGTTAATTGCCGACGGTTCTGTTAAAAAGATCGTAGACAAGTATATTACATCAAAATAAAACAACAGGATACGGAAAGGGCGGCTTTTTAACCGTCCTTCTTCCGCTTTTCCGGAAAGGAACAATTCCCTTGAGTATATGGTTTCAAAATCTGTGGGAACAAATTGATCTTGTTTTCATTCAGAAAGACCGTTATCAACAAATGTTGACCGGTTTGAAAAACACATTGTTGATCACTGCGGGCGCACTTCTGGTCGGCGTGCTGATTGGTATATTGGTAGCGGCTGTGCGTGCCTCCTATGATAAAAACAAAGAAAATTTGAAGCGGCGCGGCGGTCCGGCATACCTGCTTCTTGCTTTTTTTAATGCAATTTGTAAAATTTATCTGACCGTCATTCGCGGTACGCCGGTTGTCGTACAGCTGATGATTTCGTACTTCTTGATTTTTGTATCGGTGAAGGATGGCGTGCCGGTCGGAATTTTTGCATTCGGTATCAATTCCGGCGCCTATGTCGCGGAAATTTTTCGCGGCGGCATTATGTCCGTGGATAACGGACAGTTTGAAGCTGGGAGAAGCTTAGGCTTTAATTACATTCAAACCATGCGGTATATTGTTGTGCCGCAAATGTTTAAAGCGGTGCTTCCTACGCTTTGTAATGAGTTTATTGCACTGCTGAAAGAAACGTCTGTGGCGGGTTATGTCGGTGTTATGGATTTGACAAAAGCCGGTAATGCCATCGCCGGGCGTACATATTCCTATTTTCTGCCGTTGATGACGGTTGCTTTGGTGTATTTGGTGATCGTCATGATCCTCACCTGGCTGGTTGGCAGACTGGAAAGGAGATTGCGTAAGAGTGACCACTAATGAAACATTGATAAAAGTTGAATCGCTGGAAAAATCCTTTGGAGATATCAAGGTACTGAAGGGAATCAACACGGAGATTAAACGCGGGGAAGTCGTTGTGGTTATCGGGCCGTCCGGCTCGGGAAAATCCACTTTTTTGCGTTGCCTGAATTTGTTGGAGGAACCGACAGGCGGTCGGATTTTGTTCGAAGGCGTTGATATTACCGATAAAAAAGTGGACATCAATGTGCATCGGCAGAAGATGGGCATGGTGTTTCAGCAGTTTAATCTGTTTCCCAACATGACCGTTTTGAAAAATCTGACCATTGCACCGATAAAACTGTTGGGCAAAAGCAAGGAAGAGGCCAAGGCGAAAGCCATGCAGCTGCTGGAGCGTGTCGGCCTTTCCGATCGTGCGCAGGCCTATCCGTCTCAACTTTCGGGCGGTCAAAAGCAGCGGATTGCGATCATTCGTGCATTGTGTATGGAACCGGACGTTATGCTTTTCGATGAACCGACCAGCGCGCTGGATCCCGAAATGGTCGGAGAAGTATTGGAAGTTATGAAAGCGCTTGCCGACGAGCACATGACCATGGTGGTGGTAACCCACGAAATGGGATTTGCACGTGAGGTGGGCGATCGCGTTCTCTTTATTGATGAGGGAATTATTATGGAAGAGGGCACACCGGAGGAGTTTTTCAAAAATACAAAGACCGAACGCGCCCGCACTTTTTTGAATAAAGTTTTATAATTTGCAAAATCATCTTGACTTTTTGAAGGAAATCATTTATACTATTTTAGCGCCTTAAAAAAGTCAAGGTATGGAGAGATGGCTGAGCTGGTCGAAGGCGCACGATTGGAAATCGTGTAGGCGTGATAAGCGTCTCGGGGGTTCGAATCCCCCTCTCTCCGCCAAATCAAAAATCCGCTATCCATAAGGGATAGCGGATTTTTCTTTTAGTGTCAAGGCTTTGTAAAATATAGCGATTGTTTCAAATGTTACGCAATTCTTTTGGATTCAATGAGGCAATAATCTTTTGCGGCTGAAAAGACAAACTGAAATAAACTGTTAAAAGCAAATTGTTCGTCTAATCCTCGGATGAGTTTGGGCGCGTTTTGATAATCATTAACACAGTCAGGATTGTAAAGCATATCGATAAAAGAAACGGAAAGCTTTGTAATAATGGATGCTCTTGATTTATCGAAATCTGCATCTAAAACACTACACTCATCGCGGAGCGGGAGACCGTCCAAAATATTCGAGTATAGATCGGTGTAGAATTTGAAACGATCGATATCTTCCAGGCTCATAAAGTCCAGTAAGAAAACTGCGTATTGACAAATCGGTTTTCCAAAATACTTTAAAGTGAGGGCGTGAATGCTGTAAATAAACGAAAAAGTATTAATTCTAATATCCTTTGTAATATGAAGGGACTTATTTAAAGTATTCAGAATACGTGTGTAGCAATCGGTAAAATCTTGGTGTATATCAATTTGCAGTGCTTTATCAGTATCCGTCATTTTGTTTCACTCCGATTTAAAAGATCTTTCACTTGAATGATTGCCGGCAGATCTTGGGGTTCGCTATCTTCGATGGGTTCATAGGGTTGGCGCCGGGGCGTAAGGCCTAGAAGATAGTCGGCTGATACATTATACAGTCTGGCCAATGTAATAAGCTGTTCAAGATCGGGAATTTCCCGATCATATTCGAAGTTTTCCACGTCCAATCCGGTTTCATCAAAAACGTCGTCAAGGGTGAGACGCTGAATAATTCTGGAAAGGCGTAGGCGAAACCCTAAGGTCGGATGGATCATTTGAGCATTTTTGTTCCTTTTCATTTTGAACATTCTCCTTTATTTAATTTTCAATCGTGAGTATTATAACACCAAAAACGGCAAAAATCAAGCCATCAGCGGCGCGAGAGCGAATTTTTTGTTAAAAAACAATAGGCTGTCACGAAAACAATTTTTGGATTGTTTACCGTGTTATGATTTCAAGAAAATAAAAAAGACAGGGTCCTCGAGTATGAAGGCCCAAAAAAATCGAACGATCCATACTCTCGCCTGTCTGAAATCAGTATAGCAGATGTTTTTAAAAATGTCAATGCTGAGGATTTATTGTATTATATTCCGAATGAGTTTTCAAATGGTGCACAAAAAAGATAGGCATGGGTTCGCCATCCAACCGCCAAAAAATGGCGGAGAACGGTAGCGACATGCCTATCTTTGGCAATAGCGTATCACAAAGTGAATCGGTTGTCAATAAAATTTTTATGGGCTCCTCCGAAAAACACTTTGATAAATTGCATAAAAAATGCCGCGAACAACAAATGTTCGCGACGTTTTTGGTGCGGACGGTGGGACTTGAACCCACACGCGAAAGCATTGGCTCCTAAGACCAACGTGTCTGCCATTCCACCACGTCCGCACGGTGACTACTATTATATAAATTTTGATTGATATTGTCAAGTTAAAGTGGCAAAACAGTTGACAAAAAGGGCGGAATTGTTTAAGATAATAAAAGATGTCTTGGAATTTTAAAATGCCGAGGGTACTACTGAAAAGGAGTTATATTTACCGATGGAATTGTACGAAGAGCTGGTTGCCAGAGGATTGATTGCACAGGTGACCGATGAAAAAGAAATCCGCGAAATGATCAATGCAGGAAAGGCGGTTTTCTATATTGGGTTTGACCCGACGGCGGATAGTTTGCATGTCGGTCATTTTATGGCGCTTTGTTTAATGAAACGTCTGCAAATGGCAGGGAATAAGCCGATTGCTCTGATCGGCGGCGGCACCGGCATGATCGGCGATCCGTCCGGCAGAACGGATATGCGCCAAATGATGACGCCGCAAACCATTCAGCATAACTGTGATTGCTTTAAAAAGCAGATGAGCCGTTTTATTGATTTTTCGGACGGCAAGGCATTGATGGTCAACAATTCGGACTGGCTGCTGGATTTGAATTATGTAGAGCTGCTGCGTGAGGTGGGGGCTTGCTTTAGTGTAAACAATATGCTGCGTGCGGAGTGCTATAAGCAACGCATGGAAAAAGGCTTGAGCTTTTTAGAGTTTAACTACATGATCATGCAAAGCTATGATTTTTATGCGTTGTATCAACGTTACGGCTGCAATATGCAGTTCGGCGGTGATGATCAGTGGAGCAATATGCTGGGCGGTACGGAATTGATCCGTAAAAAGCTGGGCAAGGATGCGTATGCGATGACGATTACGTTATTGCTCAATTCCGAGGGCAAAAAGA